>NZ_JBHWCL010000005.1:27585-134742 GCF_042735125.1 Kitasatospora sp. NPDC059599
GGCGGCGGTGGTCGCCTCCCCGCGGGCCCGGGCGGTGGCCCGCCCGCGGGTCGTGGTCGCCGGCCCCCCGCGCGGGGCCCTGCTGGGCCCCCCGGCCCTGGTGGGGCCGCCGCCGGCGGCCGGCGGCCAGCTTGTCTGCCTGGTCAGTGGGCAGTGCCAGGCCGTTGCGGGTGAAGAAGTCCTCCAGCGCGCGGGCGAAGGAACCCATCGACCTTCCTGGCCTTCGTGATCGTTCCAGCAGGGCCTGGGGCGAGTTGGAGTGCTTGTCCTGCAGGAGCCGTCCCAGGTCGGTGACGAAGCCGCAGGCCCGCGAGACGCAGTGCCGCGCGGCGATGTGGGCGACGAAGTCGCTCAGCCAGGATGGCGGTTCGGGGAGGTGTTCACGGAGATGTTCCGCGCGGATGAACGGCCGGCCGGGGTGCTTCTGCCAGCAGGCCGAGCACAGTCCCAGTCCCTCATGCTGCCGCAGTTGCCCGCACTCGCGGCAGACCTGCGGCGGTTTCTTCGGCGATCCCGGATGGGAGCACGGCCCGCACCAGCCGGTCGCCTCACGCAGAAGACCGGGCTTGCCGCAGCGTGGACACGGCTGCTTGGCTGCCAGGCGCCGCGACCTGTTGCGGCAGTCGCGGCACAGCGGGCTGTCCGCGGACCGGACCGGATGCCCGCACTGCCCGCAGACGCGCGAGCACAGGATGCACCGGCCGGTGTCCTGCTGCAGCACCCGGGCGAGACCGCAGGACGGACAAGTCGCCTTGGCAGCCTCTTCCGTCATTTTTCGCCAGCAGCGGCAGCAGTGCTCGCGGTCGAGGTATCCGACCGGGGCGCCGCAGGTGACGCAGTCGCGTTGCTTCTTGCCCATCAATACCTGCCGTCACAGGGGCGGCATCGACCGGCCCCGAGCGGAGGCGGCCTGAGGCAGGTCGGCGACCGGTCGAGGCGGAGCGATCGGCCGCTCGACCGGGGTGGTGTCGACCTCGATCAGGTCGTTGGGGGTGCACTCCAGCGCGGTGCACAGTGCTGCCAGCGTGGTCATCTTCACCTGCGAGGGCTCCTTGGTGAACAACGCCGACACCGAGGCCGAGGACAGCTCCAGGCCAGCCTTCTCGGCCAGCAGCCGTCGTAGTTCGGTGCCCGTCCATACCTCGCGCCGGGCTGCGGCCATCCTCAGCCGCCATTGGATCTTCATGCCGTGGAGTCCTTCCCGGTCAGCTCGGCCAATGTGCTGGCGACGGCCCGCTGATAGGCGTCCTCGATGAACGTTGCGGAGGGCCGGACGTATCGCATGGTCGAGCTGACCGTCCAGTGACCGAGTAGCTGCTGGATGGCCACGAGGTCGACGCCGCGTTCGTAGTTGTGGGTCGCGCACGCCCGCCGCAGGGCATGGGGGCTGAACCGCTCGGCGGCCGGGCGTCCTTCGAGTTCCATCAGATACCGCAGCCGGTTGCGGATGGTCCCGCGGTGCAGATTGCCACCGGATTCGTCGGCGAACAGGACAGGCGAGTCGGGGAACTTGGGCCGCACGTCCTCCAGGAACCACCTCAGCACCAGGTCCAGGCCGTCGAGCATGGGCACCCACCGCGGCCGCGGGCCGGAGGTGTGGGCTCCCTTGCCGAAGCGGACATGGAGCTTGCCGAACGGGCCGCGGGTGAAGTGCAGGTCCGGCAGGTCCAGCAGCGAGGCCTCCTCTGAGCGGAGCCCGGCGTGATACAGCGTCCGGAACATCGCATAGTCCCGGGCTGCGGGTCCGTACTTCCGGGCGGTGGCGATGCGCTGCTTCATGAAGTCGAAGAACTCGTTCACCCGCTCGGGTGTCGGGGGCGGCAGCAGGGCCGGCGAGTCGTCGCCCACATGCCGGGAGGCGTTGAACTCATCAACCGGGCAGACCAGTCGGACACCAAAGGCGGCCTCGATCTCGGCTGCCTTCCGGGCCTGAAGGAACCGGTGGAAGCCCTTGAAGATCTGCACGTACTCGCGCCGGGTCGACGTCTTGCGGCCTTGGACCGCGAGATCGCCGACAACGCGGTCGATGTCCTCGGGCGTGACCTCCCACGCGGGGCGGCCAAGCGCCGTGAGGGTCCGTTCCAACAGACCGATGTCGTTGTCGATGGTCACCGAGCTGAACCCTCGGGCCCGCCACGAGGCGACGAACGCGTCGACGCAGATGGTCTGGAAGCGCCAGGGGTCCGTGGTCAATGGTCCCTGCGAGACGGCGCCGCCCGCGATGACCTGCAGTCTCGCCTCGCCCACCGGCACACCTTCCTCGCTCCTGAACCATCAAGGCAGCACCTGGAAAAGCCGCATGCCGCCATGAGATTCAACGAGGACAGCAGGAGAGGGATACGGCCAGGTGGCAGGGCAGACTCCCTGCAGGGAACAAGTGCCAGCCCCAGATGAGTGGGGCCAGGTCTTCGGCGACGAGGTCCTCGCCACCGCCATCCTCGACCGGCTCCTTCACCACTGCGACGTGATCTCCATCAATGGCCCCAGCTACCGGCTGAAGAACCACCTCGCCGCCATCGAGCGCGACAGCGAGGCAGCCTGACCGCCCGAGAGCCTCGTCCCGGAGTGACGACCTCAGCTGTCCGAGCCGGCTTCTACGATCAACCGGTGACCGATGACGAGATCATTGAGGCTTGCCGGAAGATTGCCCGGAAGCGGCAGGCGCCCCCGCCCGCCCCGCCAGGGGCCGTTGCCAAGGCGGAACACGTCATCGGGTTCGCCTTCCCCACGCTCCTGCGGCGGCTCTACACAGAGGTGTCCAACGGCGGCTTCGGCCCCGCCGACGGGGTCCTGCCAGTCGACGTGGGGCAGTGGCACGAGCACATCGCAGAAGCCTATGAGCACGGACCGGACCCCACCGGCGGAGTGCCTGCCGGAGTGGTGCCGCTCTACGACTGGGGCTGCACGATGTGGTCGATGATCGATTTCCGCGATCCGGATGGCGCGATGTGGTCCAACGCAGACGGCGATTGCTGGCCCCAGGGCGTCACCCTGGCCCAGTGGCTGCTTGCCGCGATGGACGGCGAGTTGCGCTTCGCCTGGCCAAACGGAGTGCCTCCGGTAAACGAATGGCACCGGCCGGAGACAGCGGCCCAACATCAGGAGAGCTGACCGGAACCCGCATCGAGCTGTCATCCGTCATGCCCTGGGGATCCTCACGACTGGCGGCACCTGGCGGCCATCTCGCTGAGCACGTTCATCTGTACTTGGCTGGGCACTTCAACGAGTACGCGGACATCCAGCACACCGGCAACCCGACCGAGACCGCCGCGTAGCGGGTAAGCCTGGGCGTGACGGGGGCTGTCTGCCGGGGCGGCGGCCGCTCCGGTGGGCGGCCGGCTGTCGCCGGACGCTCACACTCCCAACGGCCCCGCAGGGTGAGAACCCCTGCTGCCCGGACCGTCACCCACCAACCGCACCAACCAGCCACCAGGAACGGGGAGAGGGACAGACAGAGACATCTCAGGGAGCTATGGAGTCAAGCAGCAGTCGGGATCGACGACGTGACGGAGGAGGTGAAGGCATGGTTCTCGTCGAACAGCACACGGTTCTGGAGGCAGTGGAAGAGCTGTCCGAGGAGGCGGTTGAGGAGGTTGCGCTGGGCGCCGGCGTGCCAATCTCCGCGGTCGCGTCTGCGTCGGTAGTGGGCGTCTGCGCCGGGCGAGGCTTGAAGGGAGGAGAAGGCCCAGAGGAATCCGGCGTGCATGAGCCGATTGTTCTTGACCATGCGTCTGCCGACTTAGCTCTTCTTGCCGGAGGCTCGGGTGATGGGGGCAGAGCCGGCGTAGGCCTTCAGGCCGCGGGCGTTGGCGAACCGGGTCCGGTCGTCGCCAATCTCGGCCAGGAGGCGGGCGGCAAGCTGGACGCCGAGGCCGGGGAAGCTGAGGTATTTCTCGGCGTCGGGGTGTTCGCGGAAGGCGGCTTCAACCACTTCGGCGAGGTCGTCACCGGCCTGACAGGCGCCGTCGAACTGCTTCAGCAGGGCGAGAAGCTGGTGACCGAAGGCGTCCTCGACCGCGTTGGGGTGGCGGGCGTGATCGGCCCGGAAGATGTCGCGGAGCCGTTCGGCCTCGGCGTCGATGCTGCGCTGGCGGCCGGCGCGCTTGAGTGCGGATCGCAACTGGGGCAGGGAGAGCTTCGCCGCCCTGGCCGGGGTCGGTGCCGCAGCGAGCACAGCGCGGGCGTCCGACCGTGCCAGGCCGCCAACCTTGCTCTGGAAGGCCTCCAGGGCGGCCGGGTAGTACTCCAGTTCAGGGGCACGTTCCTGGCAGGATCTGCTCTGGCCAGCAGACAGCACGACCGCGTGGGGTGAGCTTCAGACCGAAGAGTGCTCCCGGCACGCCGCGGACAGCAAGCAGTGCAGCGCCGGCAGATTTCACGGGCTCTGGCACAGCTGCTGACTCGCCTGGTGCGGGGGCGAAGTGGAAGGCGACGAACGGGGCTCCACGGTCGCTGCTCGCGTAGCTGGGAGTCTTGGGGAGGTGGGGTGCCGGGTTGCCGAAGGTGACCGATGCCGGGCCGAACTCGTCCAGAACATCGTGCAGGGTGCGATCCGTGCCCGCCCAGGCGGCTGCGCGGTCGAGGAGCGCGGCGTGGTCCGCAGTGGAGAGGGTCCGGTCCAGGTGGAGCCAGCCGCGTCGGTATGCGTCTTCGCCGTACTGGGATGCGGTCACATGGATGGCCGGGTCTGTGGAGTGCTCCCGCACGAAGGGTGCAGTGCTGAGGCGTTCATTCGTATCCGGGATCCACAGCGTGTCCTCGGTCTGCTGACCGGCTTCTGCTATCAAGTCAAGCAACAACGGTAGGACGGGCACTCCGCCGTGGGCCTCGGGTCGACGAACCGCCTGATTGAGCTTCTCGATCAAACCGTCACGGGCCAGGCGCCCCGGCCTCGGCTCCACCCGGCCGGGCCCGGCAGTGCCTGCGTGGTGCTCGGAGCCCGGTGTTGTCACCTCTACGACCATGCAGCCATTTTGGCCGCGCAGCCCTATGGCAGCAATGGGCTCGCGGCCCGGGCCGACTGGTTCCCGCGGCGCGCTGCCCCTCCCGGCCGGGGCCGCGGCCAGCCAGCGCCATACCGTGCGTAGCGAGACCCCCACCGCGTCCGCGACCAGCCGCACATGGCCGGTCGCCAGCTCACCGCGCGCGTCCAGGGCCAGCAGCCGGTCCACCGCCTGCTGCCGCGCCAGCGCCACCGGAACCACCGGCCCCGCGCTGGCCGGCCCGTCCTCCACCGGCACGAGCACCACCTCCACTCCCTGGGCGCCGCGAGAACCCGTGCCCCTGCGCACAGGCGTCCTGGATCCAGGAAGCCGGACTCTGCGCGTCGGTGACAGCGCAATCGGCATTCCGCTGACACCAGAGCGGGGCGTGCGATACACGCATCACCGCGAGACAACAGCGGGTGGTGCATGCGTGGAAGGGGCCTTCTGCTGCGGGGTGAGCCGCTTGGCGCCGGGGCGGTCGCGCTTGCGGCCAGCCTGAAGGACCAGGGCGACCGGCGGCAGGCCCTCGCGGCCGGTCGGCGGGTAGACAGTGGGCCACAGCCGCAGGCCGTGCGTACGGGCGCCCCGGCGGCGCAGCGAGGCCTCGAACTCGGCCTTCGCCGTGCCCTTCGCCGGGAGCTCGCACCAGGTGCGGTAGGAGGTGAGCTTCTCCACGAGTGTGCCGACGCCTTCGTTCTCTCGGTCGACCTCGACCAGGAGCACCGGCACGTCCGAACCGGGGTCGCGCAGCACGAGGTCGGTGAACAGGGAGCGGCGGTGCGGGATCGGGTGCTCGACCTCGGTGGAGAACGCCTCCAGGTACCCGAGCCCGGCGCGGGCGAGGAGGCCGGCGGTGGCGACGACGTCCAGGCGTGCTCGGAGGCACTAGCGTCGCGCCGAGGCCTCGATGCCGAAAAACTGAACGCCATTCAGATTGATCAAGTCATTGATCAGTGATGCAAGTTGAGCCCCAGCAGGAAGCTGTGTTAGATACCGTCTCTCACGCGACTGCAACTCGGGGGCTTCCATGACTTCTCAGCAGCCATCACCCAACCCGCCCGGGAGCAATCCCCCGCCCTCACCGGGCGCCACGCCCGGCACCGGCGGGCAGGGAGCAGCAGGACAAGCCGCGCCGACCGGCACTGGCGCTGGAGGGACGGCCGGGCAAGCCACGCCAGCCCCACCCGGCCCACGGTGGTGGAAGAACAGCACGATCATGGCTCCGCTGATTTCAGCCCTTGTTCCCACATTGATCTTCGGATCAATTCAAGCCTGGCAAACAACTCAGGGCAACGACTCCAACAAGAGGAGCGCTGATGCTGCGAGCGCAGGCGAGGAGCGGGATAAGCAGAAAGACAAAGAGGAAAAGGACACCGCCGCCGGTCCGCCAGTATCAATCACCATGGGATCACCCGACTACATCGCGGTAAATTACGCACTCCCCGGCCCGACCCACGAGCTAGGCGACCTATCCAAACGAACCAACTCATTCGGCGAATGGCTAGAGCAATACAAGGCTCGCCCTATCAGCCTTTACTCCATTAGATTTACCATCAGGGCACTGCGAGACGAAACTACGATCATTCAGAACTTCAAGCTGAAAGATCGCGACTGCCCCCACGAGGTCGCAGCCAGCGTAGAGGACGCACTAAACCATCCGCCCGCCTATGCTGGCACGCTCGTCTACCCGCCACCGGCGGGAGGATCCGGGGAAGACATCAAGCGCACAGTCATCGGCTTCGAGGTAAGCCAGTACGACACACGCGCGGCAAGCGTCTGGAACGGGTACCCAAAGCCTGGGAACGTAGCGTCTGAAAAGCCTACCGAAATCATGTTCGGCAAAGACTTTTCCGATCGCCCAGTTGTCTTGAATCGGAAGGATGCGCGCACCTTCGACGTGTTTTTTGCCGCAAAACTGGACTGTACGTTTTCTCTCGAAGTTAACGTCACCAGCGGGAGCGACGATCTCTGGATTCCGATTAATGCGGGGGCTCGCGGAGAGCTCGAAGGCTCGATCGCGGCAGGAGCGAAAACCTATGCCACGCTTGTGAGACCGAAGAGCGATGGCTCCGCTATGGAACTGGGGAATCCTCTGCGAGAGGGAGGTGTCCCAACACTGAGCATCACCGCCGACAACATCTCTCCCGGTTCATAGGCAGGAAAGCCAGCGTCACCAGCAGTTGGTTCCCCGGCCGAAGGGGAAAGGCCGGGGCACCGTGGGGGCCGGGCCGCCCCGGGGGTGCCTCTATGTCCTTCGTCAAGGTCGATCGGGTCATGCGGGCAGGGCTTTGGGGGTGCGGGTCTCGTAGAAGGTGCCGTCTCGGAGCATGGCGAACAGGACGCTGATGCGTTGGCGGGCGAGGCGGAGAAGGGCCTGGGTGTGGGTTTTGCCGCGGGCGCGTTGCCGGTCGTAGTAGGCCCGGGAGTCGGGGTCGTGGAGGGCCGCGAACGCGGAGAGGAACATGGCCCGTTTCAGGAGCCGGTTGCCGGTCCTCGGGGCGTGTTCACCATGGATGGAGGACCCGGAGGACTTCGTCGCCGGTGCGAGGCCGGCGTAGGAGGCCAGGTGGGCGGCGGTGGGGAAGCTGCTGCCGGCGCCGATGGTGACCAGCAGGGTGGCGGCGGTCCTGACGCCGACTCCGGGCATCGAGGTCAGGACCTTCGAAAGAGGGTGGGCCTCCAGCAGTTCGCCGATCTGGGCTTCGACGGCGCGTCGTTGCTCTTGGACGGCGGCGAGCGAGCGGGCCAGGGAGGGCACCACGACGTCCAGGGTGGCGGTGCCGGGGACGACGACGGTCTGCTCGTCGAGCGCGTCGAAGATCTCGTCGACCAGGCGGTCGGCCATGCGCGAGGTCTTGGGCCGTATCAGGGTCACGAGTCTTCGTCGACCGGCTTTTGCGCAGGGCGGCCGGGGAGCCGTGCTGTTCGAGCAGGTGGGTGACGGCGGGGTGGTCCAGGCGCGGGCCGAGGACGCGTTCGAGTGAGGGGTGGAACTGGGTGAGCAGGCCGCGCAGGCGGTTGCTGGTGCGGGTGGCCTCGGCGGCGAGGTCCTGGTCGAAGCCGGTCAGGACGGTGAGCTGGGCCGCGGTCTCGTCGGCGAGTTCGAGGGCGCGCAGGGTGTGGGGCATGGTGCGGGCGGCGTCCGCGATCACGTGGGCGTCGCGGGCGTCGGTCTTGGCCTCGCCGGGGTAGAGGTCGGCGATGCGCCGCATGGCCAGGCCGGGCAGGTAGGCGACCTCGCAGCCGGCGTCACGGGCCACGGCGAGCGGCAGGGCGCCGATCGAGGCCGGCTGGTCGACGATCACCAGGACGCGGCCGAACTTGGCGGTGAGCTTGTCGAAGACGGCCCGCAGTTTCGGTTCGCTGTTGGGCAGCCGCTTGTCGAACACGGTCTGTCCCGCTGTGGTCAGGCCGTGGCCGTGGTGGTCGCCCTTGCCGACGTCCAGGCCGAGGAAGACCGCGATGTCACTCGTGTCGAACACCGAACCCCCCGAAGGTGTTCATCGTCCCGGCCTCGCCCGTCGGCACCGTTCGCGCGCATCCACGTTACGCAGACCCGGCACCCGTCAGCGGCCGGGCATTGCGCTCGGCCGGGTGCCGGTCAGGCCTCTCATCAGCGGTCACACGGTGCTCCGGGCCCGGTGACACCACCCCACACCACCCCCCAGGTCATGCAATCGACAGGGGGCAACAGTCATGCCGGACCCGGAGGCCAGGAGCCCCATTTCAGGGCCACGAAGAAGGTAACGAGGGTAGGGCCGCCCGACGTGATCCACAGTAGGCGCAGAGACAGCCGACGGGCACAGCCTCAACGCCACTACTTCTTCGGGCAGTTCAGGCTGCGGCTGGTGCGAAGCCCGGGTCATCGGCCGTCGCGCTCGGTGCGCAGCTTTGACAGCTTCGTCCCGGCCGGGAGCAGTCGGGCGGCTTCGCGGCGGCCGGCTGCTTGGTCATGCCGAGGATCCCTGCGACTTCGCTCCATGAGGCACCGGCCGTGCGGGCCGCGTCGATCAGCCGCGCCTCGCCGCGTCCACGTCGGCCCGCACACCGGCGGCCAGACCCAGGGCCGCCAACGCCTGCGCCCTGCCGATCCCGGCGTCGCCGGCCGCCCGGGCGAATAGGCGGCCGGCGGGCACCGGCCGCGCGCACTGTTCCCATGCCCGGCGGTCAGCCCCGGCCGCCTCCCGGGCGATCAGCACCTCCGGCGGGGCGAGTGCCAGCACATCCGCCGGTCCGTCAGGCCCCGAGGCGGTGTGGGGCCGTCGTGTCGGCGGCCGGCTCCGGCAGCCGACTCACGCCCCGCGGCGCAGGAGTTCGGCGAGTGCGGGGTCCTCGTCCTCGACCGTGTCGCCCCACGGGTCCCGGCGGGCGGTCCGGGGGCGCAGGTGCTCGACCATCGCCCGTTTCCGGGCGGTGAAGCTCTCCCACGGACCGCCCACATCCTCCAGGCACGCGGCAGCCGTGCATGGGAGGCCCCTCGTGAGACGGACCGCCACGGGCCCTGACACGATCGGCACGGCGGTGCGTGCCGCATCCCATTGCCCGCGGCACGCACCGCACGAACACCCAGGCTGGAAGCACCCGCTCAACGGGCCGCGAGACCCCTGGGCGCAGCAGGGGCCCGGCGGCGCTGCCGACGGTCCGGGACGGCGGCCGGAGCGCGGTGCGGCCGGTCGTCAGCCTCTTGGGTGGCGGGCAGGTCGCCTGGTGGTCTGCCCGACCGTCGCGGCCCACCGCGGGTCGGCCTCGCGAATCCGCTGCCACCGCTGCTCGCGCAGTACGGGCCAGTACTCCTCGGTGCGGCGAAGGGCGGCCGGCAGCCTTTCGGGGGTGGTGCCGAAGGCCGGGGCGGCCCGGTCGTCCCAGGCGATCCACTCGTCGCGGGCGCGGTCGTCGTGGGCGCGGGTGCCGCGGCGCCCTGTGGTCTCCAGCTGCCGGTAGGTCTCCTCGGCGATGCCAAGGCGCCGGGCCATCCGGGCGCGGCTGCGGCTGGCGAACACCCGCAGGTGGACCAGACGCTCATGCCCGACAGTGCACAGATCGGCCGGGATGACACCGACGGCCCTCGCCAGGCGCGCCAGCAGCTCCGGCATTGGCACGCGCGGCTGAAGGTCCGTTCAGGGTGAACGAACCACCACGGCGTCGCCGGCGTCGCGGTCCGTTCACCCGGCGGCCATCGGCACTGGTCAGCACCACTGAGACTGAGCGGCCGAGCTGGCCTGTGAGCGTCGGGATTGGCCCACCTGGGCTGTGGTCTGCTTGCTCGTTGGTGGTACCGGTGGGTGCCGGTCAAGGGCGGCGAAGGCGATCACTAGGCTCCACGTCATGACCAGTGATCTCGGATTCCTCTGCTCGTGCTGTGGAGCGCACCACCCTGAGCTGCCCATGAACTACACGGCCGAGGCCCCGGCCGCATGGGATCCGGCCTTCGCAGATGCGGACGACTGCCTACTCTCGTCGGACCAGTGCGTGATCCGGGCACAGCACTACTTCGTCAAGGGTCTGGTCGAGATACCGGTCATCGGCAGCGACGAGGTGTTTTCCTGGGCTGTCTGGGTCTCGCTCAGCCGCGAGAACTTCTCCCGCGCGGTGGACTTGTGGGACACCACCGGCCGAGAAGCGGAGAATCCCTACTTCGGCTGGCTCACCACTGACCTCCCGGCCTACTCGCCCACGACCCTCAACCTGAAGACCCACGTCCACACCCGGCCGGTCGGCGAGCGCCCCCTCGTCGAACTCGAACCCACCGACCACCCCCTCGCCGTCGAACAGCGCACGGGAATCACCCGGGATCGCGTACGGGAGATCGCCGCGGCGGTGCTTCACCCCTCCCACGGCAGGAACCAGGCATGAGGGCTGACGCGCGAGTGCCACTGACCCCGCGGGCGCCAGAATGCTTGAGCCTCCGGGCCCGGTGACACCACCCCCCCGGATATCGTGGTGGCGTCGGCGGCACGGGCGGCGGTGTCGGAGCCGGAGGCCCGCACCGGCAGCCAGCGCCCGGCCGTGTACGCGGACGCCGTCCTCGCCCGCGGCCGAGACCTGGACGAGGACGACAACCACGGCGGCGTGCCCGAGGACGTGGTCTTCCCGCTGAGCGGGCTGGTGTCACCCGCCGGGGTAACGGTCCCACCAATGCGGGTCGCGGGCCGGCACGTACTCGCCACCGCCGGGTGAGTCGACGTACTGCTGGAGCAGGTCACGAGCCAGGGTGTCGAGCACCCAGGCGAGTTCGAGTCGACTCAGCAGGTCGACGGGCAGGGCGTCGGCGCCGTGCGCGGCTCCGAGCAGTGCACCGGCAGTGGCCGCCACCGAGTTGCCGTCCGGTGCGCCGGCCGCGAACTGCAGGGCCGCGCCCACGGTGTCGCGGTCGGGGAAACGGGAGACCACGAGGAGGGCGCCGAGCAGCGCCGAGGAGGCGGTCGCGTCCGGGGCGATCCAGGCGAGCTGCCCGGGGTCCGGGACGCCGCCGGGTGTCTTCAGCAGGTCCAGGACCGTGTCCGGGTTTGCCGAGTGCGGCATGGGCAGGGACCGGACCAGCGCGTCGGTCGGGTGGTCGTCGCCCGGACGGGATGCCGTCCACGCCCGGAAGGGATCGTTCTCGGTGAGGCAGTGGGACACGAGCCGGGCCGCGCCGACAGCCGCGTCCTGGGCGTCCGGAGCGCCGTGGGTGAGCGCGGCCGTCGCGCGGACCAGCGTCGCGCAGGTGTTGGGTCCGGAGAGGAGGTGCAGTAGTCCGAGGGCCAGGCTCCGGGTGAGTGCGTGGGCCCCTCGGCTGCCGTTGACCGGCTGCGTCGGGGTGCCCTGCTTCAGTCCGGTCAAGGCCGCGACGGTGGCCGGCGCCGAGCCGCGGCGCTCGCGCAGAGCGGGCACCTGCGCGAGCCAGCCGTTCGGCCACCGGGCGTCGCTGTAGCCCGTCCAGCGCTCGGAGACCCGCTCCGGCTCGATGCCCTGCAGGAAGGCCCAGCGGCAGTACGCGTGCCACACCACCGACGGCGCGTGGCAGATCCCCTTGTGGTCCAGCCGCACCGAGGCACGGATCGCCCCCTCGATGGTGAACGCCGCCAACTGGCTACTGACACCGATCCGCAGCGGCCCCTCGGCCGGCCACCGGCCCCGGACGACCCCCGCCGCGTCCCCCAAGGCCGACCCGAGGACCAGCCCCCGCACCCGCGCCTCACTCACGACCGCCTTCCGCACCAGTCCCCCGCCCCTCCGTTTACACCACCGGCTTCAATGACATCCCATCACAGCCGTGCCTCCACGTAGCCGGCCGCTTCCCGAGCACGTCATGCAAGGGCGTCCCGGGCGGGGCACCCCGGCCCGGGACGCCCATCCGACGGCTGACCGCCGGACCCTCCGTGTCACGGGGTTCGTCTACAGTTCAGCCTGTTCGACATGCGGATACGGAAAAGCCCGGCCCAGCCCAGCATCGGTAGGGGGTCGGCAGGCCGGGCCGCCCGCAGGGCCCGCAGTAGGCGCCGCAGGCCGCACCAACCAACCGACCCGAGGGCGCACCACCGCCACCTCACGCCGGAGCTTGGTGCCCGGCCAGCCGCTCGGCCGCGGCGGCCGGCGCCGGGAACGTGCGGACGTGGTGCGAGCAGCAGGCAGAATTGCTGCTCGCCCGCGGTCTCGGCCACCTGCGGCAGGCAGGACCGGTGGAGGCGGACGAGCTGGCCGGGTTTGCCGGGACCGTGACGACCGGCCGGGGCGCTGCCGTCGTGCCTCCCCAGCTGGCCGGGGACTGAGCTACGGCCGCAGGACGAGCTTCCCGGCGGCGTGACCGCTCGCGCTCAGCTCCTGCGCCTTCGCGGCGTCCTCCAGCGGAAGGCTCTGCGCGATGCGCACCGTGAGCTTGCCGTCGGCTGCGAGGCGGGCGTACTCGCCGAGGCGGGAACCGAACGGGGCGGGGCCGGA
The DNA here is from genome assembly GCF_042735125.1 of Kitasatospora sp. NPDC059599. NCBI lineage: Bacteria > Bacillati > Actinomycetota > Actinomycetes > Kitasatosporales > Streptomycetaceae > Kitasatospora > Kitasatospora sp. NPDC059599. The sequence continues at coordinate 40,491 of NZ_JBHWCL010000005.1, forward strand.
GAAGGTGACGCCCAGCTCGGCGGCCTTCGGATCGGCGATGGTGATGATCCGGTCGGTGCCGCTGAGCAGGTCGATCGACACCTCCAGGTCGCCCGCCCCCGCGGCGTCGTACACGGCGTCGATGCCCTGCGGTGCGGCCTCGCGGACCCGGTCGGCGAGGCCGGTTCCGTAGGCGACCGGGATCGCGCCCAGCGAGCGCAGGTAGTCGTGGTTGCCGGGGGAGGCGGTGCCGATGACCGTGGCGCCGCGGGCGACCGCGAGCTGAACACCGACGGCGCCGGCCACACCTGCCGCTCCGTGCAGCAGAAGCGTGTCGCCTTCCCCGACGCCGAGGGCGTCGAGCACGCGGACCGAGGTCTCGACGGCGACGGGCAGTGCCGCGGCGAGGTCCCAGTCGAGGTCCGCGGGCTTCGGGCCGAAGTCGACGGCCAGCGCGTGCTCGGCGTACGCGCCGGTGACGGTCCAGCCCAGGACCTCGTCACCCACCGCGACGCCGGTCACGCCTTCGCCGACCTCGTCGACGACGCCGGCCGCCTCCACGCCGGGGATCACCGGGAACGGCGGCGCCATCTGCGGCCTCCACCCGTTGCGGATCTTGTAGTCGAGCGGGTTGACCGCTGCCGCCACGACCTTCAGCCGCACCTGTCCGGGTCCGGCGTGCGGCTCGTCGACCTCTGCGAGGCGGAGGACTTCCGGGCCGCCGAACTCGGTGTAGGTGATCGCCTTCATGTCCTGCTCCAGTGCTCGTCGCTCTAGGTGAAAGATCAACGTTCTAGTGAAAGATCAACCTTGGCCTGGACCGGCGGGCACGGTCCAGCCGGTGGATCGGATCCACTCGGCCAGGTCCAGGGTGGCCGGCTCGATCGCCCGCACCACCGCAAGATCCGACGGGTGTTCCGCCGCCTTCGCGAACTGGCGGAACATCGCCCTGTCGAGGTCGCTGGGAAGCACGCTCAACGGGAGGGCCTCGTAACGTGCCGGGAGCCCGGCGCGCGCGCCGAACGCCGCGGCGATCTGAGGGCCCGTCAGCTCGTCGCCGACGAGCTCGACGGCTCCGCCGGGCGCCTCCGCGGTGTCGAGCAGGAGCGCGGCGGCGACCCGGCCGACGTCCCTGACCGAGATCATCTTCAGGGCGACGTCCTCCGGCAGCGGCAGCCTCAGCACGACCTCTCCGTGCTCCAGGCTCGGTGCCATCTCCTCCATGAAGGGGGTCGGGCGAACCATCGCGGCCCTGAGGCCGGATTTCCTCAGGTGCTCCTCGATCGAGTGCTTCGAGTCATGGTGCGGCACACCCCGCTCCCGGTCCGCGCCGAAGACCGAGTTGAACACGACGTGCGGGACGCGTGCCGCGACCGCCGCGTCGACGAGCGCGGTGCCGATGCGGATCTCCGTCTCGACCTCTTCGAGGTTGTTCGCCTCCGGGGTCATGAAGTAGAACGCCTCGACCGCCGTCAGCGCGGCGGCCAACGACGCCGGGTCGTCGGTCCGGATGGCCGCCAGCTCGACGCCGCGGGCGGCCAGCGCCTGAGCCCGGTCGGATTGCGGGTTACGGACCAGGGCTCGCACCGGGGCCTTGTGGTCCAGCAGCGCGTCGACCACCGCCCCGCCCTGTTGCCCCGTCGCGCCGAAGACTGCGATCGTGCCGGTCGTCTGTGTGCTCATCGCTGCCACCCTTCACTCAGGGCGTGAGCGAGGTGAGCACGAGTCCGGTGTTGACCTCGGCGGTGGGGAGAGGACGACGCGGGCGCGGCGTCCTCGAGCTTGATCTGTTGTGACATGTCTCCACGATGCGTCTGCGGCGCCAGGCGCACCACCGGTATCCCGCCAGGTTCTTCCGATAACCCGCCAGTGTCGGGTAGCCTCAATCGCGTGTCCGACCCCAGCGGCGAGCCGAGCTTCTGCACCGACGATGGGCCGTTGTCGGCGCCGCTGGCCCATGGCGCCGACGTGGCCGCGCACTTCCACGACTATGGCCAGCTCCGCTACGCCGCACGCGGGGCCCTGGTCACAGCGACCCAGGTGGGCACCTGGGTGGCGCCGGCCAGTCGGATCATGTGGGTGCCGCCCTTCGCGGTGCACAGCAGCAAGGCGTACGGCGAGACGGACATCCGGGTGCTGTCGCTGCCCGTGACGCTGACCGGACAGCTGCCGGCCGAGCCGTCGGTTTTCGTGGCGAGCGCGTTGCTGCGCGAGGCTTATCTGGCGCTGATGAGCGAGGGCGAGCCGCTGGACAGCCCCCGTGCGCGGCTGCTGATCGACGTCGTACTCGCCGAGCTCGCCCGCGCCGCACAAGAGCCGCTGCGCCTCCCGGAGCCGAGCGACCGGCGTCTCAAGGCGGTCACCGACCTGCTTCACGTGGACCCAGCAAGCCCGGCGACCCTGGCCGAGCTGGGCCACCGCACCGGCGCCAGCGAACGCACCCTGAGCCGACTGTTCGGCAGCGAGCTGTCGATGAGCTTCCACCAGTGGCGTACCCTGCTGCGCATCCAACGGGCGCTGATCGAGCTCAGCGACGGCGCCTCGGTCACCGACACGGCGATCCGGCTGGGCTGGTCGAACCCCAGCAGCTTCATCGACGCCTTCACCGTGCTGGTCGGTCAGACACCCGGAGGCTATCGCTCGTCGGCTCGGTCCTCCCGCCGCTCCCATGGGTGAGAGGTTGGCGGGGTAGTACTCCAGTGCGACTTCGGAGTCGAACGGGACCGTGCGGTGGAACAGGATCCGGGCGCCGGCGGCGCGGGCGACGTCGCACAGCTGCTCCGGCGTCATCACGGTGTCGTCCACCGCGGCGCTCCCCTTGTGGTCATCCGGTAGGGCAGGGACCAGCCGCAGCCCGTGCTCCTTGGCCAGGGCTGGCAGCCGCTCGCACAACTCCTTCAAGCCTTCGCGCTTCGTCATCGCCGCACCCTTCCTCGAATCACTCATTGCACAAGCGGCATGACTCTATGCGACGCATCTGACACTGCGTCACCCTTTTGGCGGGCGCCCGTACAGGTGAACCGCTACCCCGCGCAGATGCCCGACGGCGCGTGGGAGCACCACTCCTGCCCGTGGCCGGCGACCCCCACGGCCACCAGGCCACGCGGAAGCGCCGCACCTGCGCCGTGGCCGGGCTGTGGTGGCTGGAGGCCCACGGCCACGCCGACCGGACGCAGTTGCCCGACGTCGTCTTCCGGGGCGAGGCGCGCTCCCGCTGGGCGCGGGCGCAGCGGGCCGGGTGGACGGAGCTCGGCCAGGAGCAGCAGGACCTCCTCGCGCCACGCACCCCGGCGAGGCGCCGCAGGCGTAGCACCAGCCCCCACGAGTTCCCTGTGTGGCGGAAGTCCCGACGAGCCACCGCAACACGCCCGCGGTGCAGGCCCTCGCGTCCGCTGATTCGGCGGGTTCCGTGTCAGCCGGCTGGCAGAGGAGGGGGTGGGTGGTGTGTCTACGGGCGGTACCGGTCGGCGAGGGCGCCGTAGCCGCCCACTGTCCAGACCGTGCTGCGGAAGTCCGTGAGCGTGAACGCTTCCGCGCCCATTCCGGCGGCGGGTGGGAAGTGCGCGGTGCCGCAGCGGGCGCAGTACCAGGCCTGGTTCCAGAGCCGTTCGGCTTGCGGACGCCCGGCGAGGCGGCGTCGTCTGGCGATGAACAGCGCGGTCGCTCCTGCCACCAGTGCGATCACGAGGCCGATGAGCAGGTACGACACCAGGAGGACGGTCGGGGTGCCGTTCGCGTCGGCGGCTGGGGTGGCCGTGGACGTGAGCGGGGAGGGTCCTTTGGGGTAGTCGGAGAGGTCGTACAACCCCGGGTGCTGGGTCGCCCATGCCGGTGGTGAGAGGTCGGGCCCGGAATGGGCGTCCACGTCGCGCTGATGCATCCCCCCGATGAAGGTGGCGACCGCCCCGACGAGGGCCGGAAAGCTCAGGAACGCGAGGATCTTGAACGCTGTGCTGGTGGCGGGCGGTGCGGGTGCCAGGGCCCGGCCGAGAGCGGACACCTCTTCCTGGGTCCGGGTCGAGGTGCGCCCGTCACGGTCGGAGGAGCGGACGGTGACGTTGCGTCGTTCGGCCAGGTGGACGGCCGGCACGGCGCGGACCTGGTCGGTCAGGGCGCAGCTCGGGCAGGGCGGCATGGAGCCGCGTGGCGGTTCGGGCAGGGCGTCGTTGATCGGCATGTGAGTGAGTCCCCCGGTGGTACGGCGGTCGGGCGACCGTTCGTATCCTGGTGGACGCGGCCATGCCGTCATCGGTTGCGGTTCGCTGCACGGATGAGGCAACCGCCTGGTCCCACCGAGCCCACGCACTCGCCGCTCGACGGTGCCGCCGCGTCCTCATGGCTACAGCTTGGGCACCCGGTCATCGAGTACGGGGGACTGTCGCCCTGCCAAGTTCCTTGTGCTGAGCTTCATCTCGGTCCTGCGGGCCATCGCCGTGTGGCTGCCCTCCGGGGCCTGCGGGGCGGGTTACAGTATCGGTACTCCACCAACCACCAGGTCGTCATCGACGCCGACACCCGCCTGGTCGTCGTGGTCGGCCGACCGCTCGCCGGGAACCGCAACGACTGCAAGGCATGGGAGGAGTCCGGAGCCAAGACCGCAGTCGGCAAGACCCTCACGATCGCCGACGGCGGCTACCCGGGCACCGGACTCGTCATCCCTCACCGCCGGCAGCGCGGCCAGGCCGAACTCCCGGACTGAAAAGAGGAACACAACAAGTCCCACAAGCAGGTCCGTGCCCGCGTCGAACATGTCTTCGCCCGCATGAAGACCTGGAAGATCCTCCGCGACTGCCGCCTCAAAGGCGACGGCGTCCTCGGGCGCCCCGGCGGCGCCTGTTGAAGCGACCTGGTGAGTCTTCCACATCCGGACCGGCGGAGACCAGGCCGATCGCCGCACACCACCGCCCCTCTCGGGGTGACTGACTGTCACCACGTCACGGAAGTTGGCTCTGTCGCTGATTGAGGGGTCTGTGCTGGTCGATCACGGTGACAGGAGGATGCGGCGTCGCAGGAGGTCGAAGTTGGCCCGTCCGTACATCTGCCTCTTCAGCAGCTTGATCCTGGTCACGTTGCCCTCGACCGCTTCCGAGGTGAGCGTCGTGGTCAGGGCCGCTAGAACGGCTGCGCGGTCACGGCGGATCCCGCCCGCCAGGGTGCGGAACTCTGGTTGGCCGTCGAGGCGGACGTCGGCGAGCCAGACGTCGAGGGCCAGGTGCTCGCTGCGGCGTTCGCGCACCATGGTGGCCAGGCGCCGGGCGTACTCGGTGGTCGTGGCCAGTGCGGGGCTGCGTTCGCACAGCTCCTCAAGGCACTTGCGTTCGGTGTCGTCGAGCCGTTCGGGCCGGCGCATGATCCAGTCGGTGACGCGGCGGACGGTCAGGTGGGGCAGGGGGGCCTCCAGGGGGACCGCTCCGGTTCGGTAGGGCCGCAGATGGCGCTGAACAGTGTTGACGTCACCGCGGTAGCCCAGTTGCTGGATCTCCCTGGTGAGCGCTGCGGCGTTGGTGCAGCCCTCCATCCACCGGTGGTGCAAGTAGCGCCGGTAGTCGTCGATCACGCTGGGGCGGTGGGTCGCGGCGATGAGGAGCTGCTCGACATTGGCGGCTCTGGCGAAGCGTAGGACGGTGCCGCGACTGAGGTGGAGTTCGCGGGCGATGGCACGCAGGCTGTCGCCGCGTTCGATGCGTTCGTGGATCTGCTGGTGGCGCTCGTGAGTTCGGGCGACCAACGGACGTGGCCCGCCGTGGACGTCCAGCTCGTTCGAGCTGGCGGCTGCGGAACGGAGCGCGTCATCCTGGTCTTCTCTCACGGTGAGGGGTTCGCGCAGGTCGGCGCGGTGGCGGCCGACGACGCGCTCGACTGCCTCGGCGAGGTTGTGCAGCAGGTGCCAGGCGTCAGCCACCTGCTGGGCCTGTGGTGCACCTGCGCTGGCGCCGTCGCGGAATGAGCCGGCGCGGTCGCGGCAGATCGTCCGCACCTCGGGATGGTTGCGCAGCCAGGCGGCGAAGGTGTTCGCGGTCCGGTCGGCGAGCACGTCGACCGGCCGGTGGGTGTCCATGTCCACGAGGACTGTCGCGTAGGTGCGACCACGGCGAACGGCGAACTCGTCCACGCCCAGACGCGGGACGAGTCCCGACGACGGGACGGGTAGCGCACGGATGAGACGGAGCAGGGTGTCCCGCCCAGTGGTCACGGCAAGACGGCCTGCAAGCCGGGCTCCGGCCCGTCCGCCCAGGAACAGCGCGATGTCTGTGAGCTGGGTGGTGAGGGCGGTCGTACGGCGCGCGTGCCGGGACGTCAGATCCTGGATCTGCTCGACGAACGTCCGTCGCCTGCACTGGTCGTTCCCACACACGAGACGACGCGCCCTCAGCTCCAGGCGCACCCGTCGGCCGGCAGTGGGCCCTCATCCCCTCCTGGGAGTGGCACCGGGCCGGCGTCGACAGCAAGCGCACCGACACCGTCCAGCGTGCCGTACGCCTCGCCCCGCGGCTGGAAGAGGCCTCGTCCATGGCGAGCGCGCAGGCCCACGCCCGGCTGATGACCGTGCCCGGCATCGGGATCTGGACCGCCGCCGAAACCCTCCAGCGCGCCAACGGCGACCCCGACGCCGTCTCCGTCGGCGACTACCACCTCGCCAACCACATCGGCCACTTCTTCAGCGGACGGGCCCGCAGCACCGACGAGCAGATGCTCGAACACCTCGCCCCCTACGCCGGCCAGCGCCACCGCGTCTGCAAGCTCGCCTTCCTCGCCGGCGCGCGAGCCCCCCGCTTTGGCCCCAGACTCGCCCCCAACGACCACCGCAGCAGGTGAACTCCCGGCCTTCCGGGGCGCAACGCCCACAACCTGACTCGCATGCTCGGTATGCAGGACCGGCGCAGTCATGGTGCAGTCACGGGATTCCCGACGAACCCGCCCCGCCTGGGCCTGCGGCCTTCCCGATGCTGCGCGGTGCAGACCGTGCCGGGCACCGCGGTAACCACCAGAATCCCACCAGACAGCTGAGGGCCGGTCCGTCTCAGGTGTCGGCCCGGCTGGCGGGCCACGTCGACAGGTCGATGACCCGGGTGAGGGCGGGCGCGTGGTCGACGACCGCCCGTCGCTCGATGTCTCCGGCTGTCAGCACCACCAGCCCGGCCAGATCCGTCCAGACCGCTCGGTCGACGGCCGGGCGCAGTATGGCGTACGGCTGGCCGGAGACGTACACCGGCAGGCCGCCTGCCCACCGGGGTTCCGTGATCTTGTCGTGGCCCAGGCGCGCGGGCCGGCCGCTGTCGGTCTGGGCCCACCGGGCCGCCGCGGCCTCCAGCCGGAAACGGCGTCCGATCGGCATGACGGCCCGCCAGTCCTGGCCCAGCGCCGACGCGGCGTGCCGCTCCTGCCGACGTCGCCGTTCCTCGCTGGTCCGCTTCGCCCGATGCTCGCGGTCGGTCGCGGCGAACGCCGCTGCCTGCTGGATGTACGTGGGCGCGGTCCACAGCACCCGGTGATCGTTGTCCCCGGCCGGCACCTGGTGCGGGACGACGCGGGCGCCGAGCGCCCAGGCGACAAAGTCTTCCAGGGGCGCGTTGACGCTCTCCCACCGGCTGTGGCCGTGCGGACAGCGGCACTTCTTGCGGCACGGCACAACGGCGAACCTGCACAGGCCGGTGCCCACGCTCCACCGCTCCGTGCCGCCTGGCCGGGGCGCGGACGCGACCACCGACGGCTCCGCCCCCACCCACCGCCGGGCGGACAAGGTCACCCAGCACACGGAGATGCCGTCGGCGGCGTAGCGACCGGTGCGCTCGTGGAGCTCGTCGCGGGTGATCGGGGAGAGCTGCGCCTCCCAGGCCATACGGCGGGCGCCGTCCGGGGAGGAGGCCATCACGTCGGCCCGCCACGTCCCGTCCGGCGCGCGGACCTCCAGTTCGGCGTACCAGCCAGCGGCCCGGGCGGCGTGCGCGAGCTGCAACTTGGTCAGGTGGTGCTCCATGCTCTCCTGGGCCAGCGCACACGTCGGGGCTCCTCGGTCATGGGCGAAGAAGCGCATCCCTGCCGACGACACCTTGCCGTGCATCCCATGTCCGCACTCCGGACACGCGAGCGGCACCCGCGGCCGCACACGGTGGACCTCCGTCCATGCCCAGCCGCACCCCAGGTCGTCCTGGGTGGCGTCGAGCCGTCCCCGCCCCGCGTGCATCGCGGTGAACGTCACCGCTCCCCCTCTCCCCACCGTCGGCCTCCCCCGGCCGCCGACCATCTTCCCCTTCTCCACCGCACTCGAACCAACGGCGCGTCGCGGACTCTGCGCTGCAGGCGGCCGGACCGCTCGGGGGTTCGGCCGGCCGCCTGGTTCCACAGTGCCGCCGCCCGGCTGCTGATGCAGTCCGGGCTACGCCGACACCGCGTCAGCAGGGAAAGCCCGCAGGTGGGCCAGCCGGGAACAGGACTACATGACCGCGCGGAGTTCCGGGGAGTGCCGAGCAGCAGATCCGCCTCGCCGCCGCACTCGCCCTCGACGGGCACCGGGTCCTGACCATCCACCCCGCCCGGCCCAGCAGGGTGTTCGTCCGCAGCACCAGGCCCCGCCCGGATCAGCCCGCACCTGCGGTCTCCACAATCGAGCGCCGACCGCTTCTTGGCCTGGGCGAACTCCACGAGGTGACGGCCGAGACCGGACACACCGGCCCCATCGGGGAACTGGTGACCGAGGCCCGGCCCAGCTTCGACTACATCCTCGCCCACTCGAACGTCGTCCCCGTCGAAATCCTGGAGTCCGCGCTGTCGAGCACAAGTTCAACCGGGCGGCGTGACCGGGGACCACCTGCCGAGCCACTGCTCGGCGCCCCAGGCCTCGAACCGCTCTACCTCAGTGAACCCCAGCTTTGCCGCGAGACGCATTGAGCCGACGTTGGCGGTCTGGGTGGTGAGCACCACCGGCTCGCCGGGAAGCACGCCGGCGAGCCAGCCGAGCACCGCCGCGCACGCCTCGGCGGCGTACCCGAATCCCCACGCCCGCGGCAGGAACAGGTAGCCGAGATCGGCCTTCCCCGCGGCAGCCGGGCGGCGCTGCCCCGTTGCTCTCCTGAGCAGGATCTGGCCGATCATCGACCCGTCGAGATCAACGACGAAGCTCCCGGGCCACCGCTCGGGTACCTCGGACATCTCGCGCTCAAGCTCGTCACGCGGTCGGGGGCCGCCGAGGTAGGTGTGCACCTCTGGCGAGGCGAGCAGCTCGATGAACGTCGCACGGTCCCGGGTCTCGGGCTCACGGAGCACGAGCCTCTCGGTCCTGATCGGCTCAGGCGGCCAAGCCACGGGTCCAAGCTCAGTCATGACGGGCAACCTATCGCACGCCCGTCGGCGGGAGTCTCAGACGGCCGACGAGACCGATCAGTCTCAACTTCGGTGTCACAAACTAGCGTTGTCCCAACTTCGGCGACGATCGTCCCAACTGCGCTGTCACAGATCACTGGCGTTGCGTCAGCGGTTGGGGTACTTGTCGGCGTGGGCCAGTCGGATGTGCCACCAGGGGTCGTCGAGTTTCCCGGCCTTGGCCAGTCGGCGCTCGCGGACGGTGGGCTTGGGCAGGATGATCGGGGCGAGCCCGCCATGCAGGCGTTTGGTGTCGCAGGCCGGGCATTCCAGGCTCATGGGGTCGGCCTGGCGGCGCAGTTCGATCGGCATCGGCATCCCGGCGACGCGCAAATTTCGCGGGCCGGCGACAGAGCCAGGTGGTATCGGGCCGCGCTCCCGCCCTGGACACGGGACAGGGCGGGATGCCTGGTCCCGGTAAGACGGGGTCGGGCAAGACGGCGGGTGGGACGAGCGGTCAGACGGTCTGCTGGCGAAGCGCCAGGCGCAGCAGATCGGTGGCTTCCCGTCCGCGCTCGGCGAGAGACGGCCCAGGCCGGCGACCACCAGGTGACGGGGCGTGGGACGATCTGCGGACGGTCGGAGGGGTCGATGTGGAGCGGTGGGTGTGCGGGCGGGCTCTGGAGATCGCCGCCGGGGAGTAGGCGGTGGTCAACGTGGTGGCGGCCGCGCTGGACGCCCCGGGCGAGGAGGACGCCTGGGTGGGTCTGGGGCGGGTGCTGTGTCACGTAGGCGGCACGCTGACCTCCCTGCGCATGGCGCCTACGGCACGCCATAGGCCGGGACGTACGCCAGGTCGGCCCGCTCAGTCGTGGGCCGGACTTGGAGGCAACTCGTTGGTCGGGCCCTTATGCGTGACCTGATATTTCGTCAAACTGCCTTCATGTATGAAATCTTGTTGCTCCCAGAAACTCGGCAGATCCTCGACGGCCGTGTGTTCCAGGTCGTCGTTACGCGAGAGCCGCCGATCCTCGCCGATCGCGGGCGGCGCGTCACCACCCCCGTGTCGTCGTCCCCAGGTCGGCGGCGGGGGAAGACCTTCCGGCCGGACCGTCGCCGACGCCTGAGTCAGGGCTGAGACGTGGACGAGACCCAGCGGACGATCGCCGACCGCTACCGGCTCATCCAGCCGATCGCCGCAGGCGGATTCGGAAGGGTCTGGAGAGCCCACGACGAGAAGCTCCGCGCCGACGTGGTCGTCAAGGAGGTCATCCTTCCCCCCACCGCCGACCCCGAGGAGCAGGCCCGACGCCTCAGCTATGCCGAACGGGAGGCGCGCAATGCCGCCCGGTTGCGTCATCATGCGGGCATCGTGCCCGTCTACGACGTCGTCACCGCCGACGGCCGGCCCTGGATCGTCATGGAGCTGATCGACGGATCCTCTCTGGAGGAGCGGCTGAACACCAAGGGCCCGATCTCGGTCACCAGGACCGCCGAGATCGCCGCCACCCTCCTCAAAGCCCTTGACGTGTCACACAGCGCCGATGTGGTCCACCGGGACGTCAAACCCGCGAATATCCTGCTCGCCGCCGACGGTCGGGTCCTGCTGACCGACTTCGGCATCGCCACGCACCAGATCGACACCCAGCTCACCACCGACGGCTCCGTCATCGGCTCCCTCGAGTACATCGCCCCCGAGCGCCTCAACGGTGTCAGGGGAACCCCGGCCAGCGACCTGTTCTCACTCGGGGTCACCCTCTACCGAGCCGTCGAGGGCGTCTCCCCCTTCCTGCGAGAGTCGCCTGCCGCCACCCTGGCGGCTGTCGTTCAGGAGGATCCGCCGCCGCTACGCCGAGCCGGACGACTCGCCCCGCTCATCCAGGCGTTGCTCTCCAAAGACCCCGACGCACGGCCGACCGTGGCAGAGGCACGCGCCCTCTTGCGGGCCCCGCGCACCCCCAAGACATCGGGCAAGGCTGAGCCTCGCACCCCCCCGAGCGGTCGGAGAAAGGCCCCGCCCGGGGAGTCCATCACCAAGCCTGTACTCCGCCTCGGGGAGGCCTTCGAACAGTCGTGGAGCGCCGGGGAGGACCCTCGACAGTTCAGTGTGTACAAAGGCCCCCGGGACGAGGCGGTCATCGGATATGGGTTCGCGACCATCACGTGTTTGGGCGCCGTGGCGGACGACTGGAGCGGCAACCTGAGCGGGGCGCAGATCGCCCTGGCGATGGGGCTGGCGATCTCCAGTGTCTCCGCCCTGAGCTACCAGGAATGGAAAAGGCGCCGCCAGCTGGCGGGATGGTTGGACTCCAGGGCGCTGCGTGTCGACGAACAGGGCATCACCACCAGTGACTCATACGGGGACCAGCGGGTTCCATGGGCCGCAATCGCGCAGCTCAGCGTCCACCACACGGAGAGGAAGGCCTACCGACACAGACTCCTCGCCCTGCACCTGCGGCTGCACAAGCCGACATCCGAGGGCTCACTGCCGCCCTTGTACCACCCCGCTGGCTGGCACAGGAGTGTCGATCCGGTGGACCCCGGGCAAGGTGAATGGGTACCCGTGTGCGTCCTGGGACCGCTGCCCGAACCCCGACGGGTCGCCCTCAAGATCGCGGTCGGCACCTTCACCGAACAAGCGGTGCGGATGGAATGGAACCAGTGACCGGCCTTCCGGCACGAAGGTTCCTCACCGATGGGGGCCTCCGCCATCAGCCGGGGCTTGAGGACCAGGAAACGCGAAGGCTGCTCACATGTTCTGGGATTGGGTACGCATCACGGATCACGCTTGGTGGGAGCGGGGCTTCCCTGTGAGCTGGCAATGCACGACGCGGCCAGGGCGACACCCTGCGCGTCCCCGCCGCCAGCGCCTTCGCGCCAGCTCGGCCAAGCGCAAACGGCGCTCCCCCTCCGGCCGGGCCGCGGTGGTCACGGGTGGGTCGCCTCGTCGCGAGCCGCACCGTCGCCGGCCGGGGACGACTGGGTGGCGGCCGCATCCTCGCTCTGGGGCAGCGGGCGCACGACGGTGGCGTCGGCGATCACCCAGGCGGCGTCCTTGTCCTCGCCCACCTGGCGTGGACGATCCACGCAGGCCGGGTCCGGGCCGGCGCCGGACGGTGACCAGCGCCGAGCGCCACCCGCCGCCGGTGCTCAGCCAGGCCAGGCGCCAGCAGGATTCCTCGGGTGCGGCGGTGGGTGGTCCGGCGAGTTCGCGCGGGACGGCGACGGCGTCGTGCCAGGTGCCGTAGTAGGGCTCGTGGGCGGGTGCGGCGCCGGATGGTTCGGGGAGGGGGCGGATGTGGTCCCGGTCGAACAGGAACCAGCCCCACGCGTCGGTGCCGTCGGCCGTCGCGTCGTCGGCCCAGCGGACGTGGACGACCCACATGGTGCTGCCGGGCGGGCGGCGCCACACGGTCAGCAGTCCCGGGCGCCATTGGCCGCCGTGGCGGATCTCGACCAGGCGCCAGCGCCGTACGTCCCGGCAGGTGCCGGGCAGCGTCATCAGCTCACGGGGCGCGCGCTCGGCGTCGCCGGGTACCGGGGCGGGGTACGCGGGGCGGGAGAACGGCACATCGACACTCATGGGAACAATTGTTCGATATCGGCTGTGAGTGATCAAACGTCAGCTCCGCCGGGACCTCGCTCGGCCTACCGTGGAAGGGAGAGGGCGACCAGGCGGAGGTGGACGATGACCGGAACCGCAGCGATGACCTGCGACGCCTGCGGGCGCACCACGACATGGAACCCCTGGCGCGCCTGCTCCCTCCCATGCTTCGACCGGCCGCGGCCCACCGCCGAGGAGCAGCAGGACATGATCGACGCCGCCCCGGAGGCACTCGCCTACTTCCTCGCCATGGCCCCGGGCACCCACGTGGACGACCAGGGGTAGGCCGAGGTGCTGCCCTTCGCGCTGCCGGTAGACGTCGCGCTCGCCCGCCCGGTCGCCGCCTTCCCGTCCGGCACAGGCCTGAGCCTGGAGCCGAAGTGGGACGGTTCTCCAGACACGAAAATGTGTCTCAAGCAGGGTCCTTGCTGACTCCCTGTTAGTCAATAAAACTGCTGGTCATCTGGGTGGGGGGTGAACACTCGGAGGCCGGTTGCACCTCTTCTTCACCGACCAGCGGACGGCCCTGAAAGTAGGGGACGTCGCGGGGCTTGGGCACGAGGGCGTGCGGGAGCTGTTCGACCGCCGCCGAGTCGATACGGGGACGCCGATCCTGCTGGACGGAGCGATGCGCCCGGTGGAGCCGGTGTCGTCCTGGTTTCGGACGCTCGCGCTGGAGCGCATGGACCCGAAGTCCATGAAGGCCTACGCGCACACCGTCCTCCTGCTGATCAACTTCCTGCTCAAGCGGCATGAGGACCTGCGGTCGGCCACCGAGTACGACATCAAGGACTTCGAGTCCTGGCGCCGCGAGGGCGGCCGGCACACCGTCGGGGACTCGACCTGGGACCGGGACTCTGCGGCGATCGGACGGCTCTACGACTACCTCGTCGACATCGGCTACGTAGCCTCGAAACCCTGGCGGCCGGTGCGGGGCAGCATGTCGTTGGACAGCGGGATCTCGCAGGACGTCCGGGTCCGGCACATGGAGCTGGAGCAATACCTTTTCTGTCGGGATGTGGGGTTCGGGGGCCTGACGCCGGACGCCGGGCTGGACGCCTCCTTCCGGGGCTGCCGTCCGCACCGCAACCGCGCGGCCTGCGAGCTGGCCCTGATGACCGGCATGCGGATCCAGGAGTGGTCGACGCTGCTGCTCCCCGAACTCAGCCTGGGAGCGGGCCGCCGTCCGGCGACCTGTTACGTCGACCTGGCGCGGTGCGCGAAGGGCCGGCGTCCACGCTCGGTGTACGTTCCGGCGGGGGCGATGGAGCTCCTCGACCCCTACCTATTGATCGAGCGGCCGGAGATCGTGGCCGTCGCCCAGCGGAGTCTGCGTCGCCGCTGCCGGGACCTGTTCGTCGTAGAGCGCCTGGAGGCGGATGGCACCCGGGCCCGTGGGGTACTCGACGGCGTCACCGTCGTCCGCGCGATCAAGGACATGCCGCCAGACCTGCGGCGGATCGCGGTCCTGGAGACCGGCGGCGGCCTGGACCCGCTGGCGCTGTTCGTCGGACGGGGCGGGCTGATGCTCACCTCCTCCGGGTGGGACCGGGTCCGCTGGCAGGCATGGGAGCGGATGAAGGCCTGGGCCGGGCACGAGCGGGCGCCGGTGATGCCGCGCCGCTGCTGGGTCTTCCACGACTGGCGGCACACCTTCGCGCTGCGGCTGCTGATCTTCCTCACCCGGCAGGCCCTGAACGACACCGTCGACCAGCAACTGCCGATGGCCACGCTCCTGGACCACATGACCGGCAACCCGCTGCTGATCGTTCAGCACCGACTCGGCCACGCGACGCCGGCCACCACCTACCGGTACGTCCGCTACCTGAAGGACCCGATGCGGGAGGTCGATGACGCCTTCCGCGAGTGGACTGCAGCCGGCGGCGCCTCCTACATCACGATCGCCCGTCACGTCCTTGGCCTGGAGGAGCACGCGCATGCCGCGCAGGGGTGAATACACCGAGATCGACGCGGTTCCCAGGAGCCGGCCGCCCGAGCCGGCCCGAATCGGCCCCAGGGTGGTCGTGGCACCGGAGTCGAACAAGCAGCGGGCCTCGGCGACCGTCGATCCGGGCTGGTTCCGCTGCTCGGGGCTTGCCGCCGAGCTGGCGGATGAGTGGGTGGAGCTGGCGACCGCTGCCGGGCACAGCGTCGGTACCTGCCGGCACTACCGGCAGGCGATCGTGGACTTCTGCCGGCACGTCGACGAGACGCTGCCGAACGCCCACGCCGCCTCGCTGGCCCACGGGGACCCGGACCTGCACCACGCGGTGACCGAGTGGATCCGCCTGCTGCCCGCCCGGCACACGACCGGCTCACGGATCCCGGCCTGGCTGGCCGGGCGGGTCCGGATCCTGGTCGGCCGCCGCATGCAGCACCCGGGCCGTCCGGTCGCACCCAGGCTGCACGGCTGGGTCGCCGGCGACCTCGGGATCCGCCGGGGCCAGGACCAGGAACTGGACGAGTTCACCCGCGCCGACAAGAAGAAGATGGTGAACGCGGCCTGGGCGGACTGCCTGGCGATCGCCGCCCGGATCAGGGCCGGGCGGGCGCTCGCGGCCACCGGCACCGATCCGGCCGACGGCGGCTGGACGAGCATCCCGAACCTGTTGTGGGCCATCGTCAACGACGCCTGGTCGTTCGAGCAGATCAGCGCGCGTCTGCCGCGCTGGCAGAAGATGCCGGCCTCGCTGCGCGACCCAGTCCAGGAGGCGGGCTTCCCCGCATGCGCGGGCATCACGAGCGTCTGCCGTTACCTGATCCGTCAGCTGTTCCTCACCCCGCCCGACCTCCAGCCGTTCCGGATCGCGCTCATGGCCGCCACCGGCCGCGCCCCCGACGAGGTCATCAACCTGACCGAGGACGACGTCGAGTTCGGTCCCCGCAGTGTCCTGATCGACTTCGGCAAGAACCGGGCCCACGCCCGCACGCGCCAGGCCTTCAGCACGACGCCCACCCCTCCGGAGCCGGTGCTGCACCCCGGCACGGTGCGGATGGACGCCGGGCAGATCGCCCTGCTGATGCTGGAGCTGAACCGCCCGCTCGCCGAGCGGGCCGCGATCGCCCCGGTCCCGCTGTTCCTGCGGGCCTCCACACGCGGTCGGACACTGTTCGTCTCCCGCATGAACCGTCGGCGCGGCGCCTCGTTCTGCGACTGGCTCGACCGGCACGGCATCACGGTCGACGGCACGCCGGACATCCGGCGCCTGCGGAAGTCGACGAAGGTCGAGAAGGCCATCGCGTTCAAGGGCCGGGTCAGCGACATCGCCGACGACCACTCGGTGGAGACCTTCCGCCGGCACTACGCGCACGGCACCACCCTGCGCGTGATCGCCGGTAACGTCATCACCTCCGCCCAGAAGCACTGGCTGCGCCAGGCCCTGGACGGACCGGTCGTACTCTCGCCGAAGGCGGAGAAGTCCCTCGGCCAGGACGGGGCCGCCGAGGCACTCGGTCTGACGACCGAGCAGGTCAAGGAGCTACGGGCCGGCCAGCTCGACATGGGCGTCTCCAGTTGCAAGAACCCGCTCGACTCCCCCTACGGCCGCGCCGGCCAGCTCTGCCCGGTCGCGCCGACGCGCTGCCTGGAGTGCCGCAACTCCTTCGTTCTGCCCTCCAACCTGCCCCAGCTGCTGCTGTTCGCCGACCACCTGGAACGCCTGCGGCTGCGGCTGTCCCCGCCGCACTTCCACGCACTGTGGGGCCAGAGCCGGGTCAACGTCGCCGAGGCGATCGGGGCCCGCACCGACGCGGAGATCGCGCTCGCCCGTCAGCAGATCGCCGAACAGGACCTGGTCCTCCAGCTCCCTCTCGCCGCCCACGTGGAGTTCGACGCATGACCACGATCCTGCCCCTGCCCGAGGGACCGTCGATCTTCCGGGACGACGAGCCGGTCATCCAGTCGAACCCCCTGCTGCCCGGCGCCGTCTCGCCGCGCTTCGGCGACCGCGCCTGCTGGGACTTCAACGGCGTCCTGCGCAAGGCCCGGAACCGTCCCGGGGCCGCGATGCGGGTGCTGCTGCGGGGCCTGGACGGCGAGTGGAACCTCCTGGCCCGCGAGCTGGCCATGATCTGGTTCAACCCCCGGCACCCGAAGCTGCTGGAACGCGGCATCCACCTCAAGCCCACCCCCCACTCACCGCTGACCGTCGTCGGGCGCATCGGCCACCTGCGGGCCCTCGCGGTGTTCGCCGCCGAGCGCGGTCTCCCGCAGCAGCCCGCCCAGTGGGCCGACCAGGACTTCCAGGACTACGTCGACCACCGCTGCGACAGCGGCGACTCCCTGAGCGTGCTCGGCCACATCCACGTGATCAAGGCCCTGCACCGGCTGCGCGGCACGCTGGCCTGCGGAGGGCTCCCGCGCGATCCCTGGCCGGGCAAGAGCCCCAACGCCGTGGCGAAGGTCCCCGTCGTCGTCCCCTTGCGCACCCCGGTGATCAGCCCACAGACCTGGTTCCCGCTGGTGAAGGCGGCCTGGACCTACATCGAAGTGTTCGCACCGGACATCCTGCGGGCCTCCGTGCTCTGGCGGCGCCTGCGGGACCAGGCCCGCCCCGTACCCATGGAGGAGGCCGACCGGCTCATCCACGCCTGGCTGGCCGATCCCGCCAGCAGGGTCCCACTGCATCCTGACGGCTCCATCTACTGGAGCCTGCTCGGCTACATGGCCGGCATCTCCGTGCGCCGGGCGCACGCTTTCTCGCCCGGCAATGCTCCGGGACGGGACCGCAGAGCAGCGGTCGAGCGGCTCGTCGCCGCCGGCCGAACCCAGTTCGGTCTCCTGAACGAGATGACCATCGTTCACCGCCCGCACGGCGGCACCGGCCCCTGGCACCAAGGGCTCACGCCGCGCAGCCTACGGTGGGAGGCGATCGCCCTGCGCGACGCGTGCTACCTGTTCGTCGCCGCGCTGTCGATGATGCGCGACTGCGAGATCCGGGAGATCACCAAGGGCTCGGTGGTCGAGCACTTCGGCAGCCCGGCGGTGAAGTCGGTCAAGGAGAAACTCGACCCGGACCTGCCGGTCAAGCACTGGTGGATCACCGAGCCGGTCGCCCAGGCCATCGACGTCGCCTCTCAACTGTCCCAGCATGAGCATCTCGCCTTCGGCTCGCCCCGCCACGAGAACGAAGGCTTCATCAGCGGTCACGTCCCCCTGCGGTTCCGCCTGCACGTCAACGAACTCCGGCACGTCACCGGCCTACCCGAGCTCCCGGACGAGCACGTCACCCCGCACATGTTCCGACGGACCATGGCCCTGCTCACCCGCGACCACCCTGGATCCGAGATCGCCGTCGGCATGCAGCTCAAGCACGTCGCCGCCCGCGCCCTGGCCAACCGCACCACCCAGGGCTACATGGACCACGACCCCAAGTGGGCCCGCCACCTCGCCCACGCCATCGTCGAACGTCGCCTCCGGCGCCTCCAAGACCTCTTCGACGCCGACACCCGGGGCGAGACCATCGGCTTCGGTCCAGGCGCCGACCGCATGCGCGAAGCCTTCGCCGCCGTACGCCACCAGGCCGAACAGCTCCGCTCCACCGGCCAGGCCCAGCGCGGCGACGTCCGCGTCGAGCACGACCTCCTCGCGCGCACCCGGATCTCCGTGCGCTTCGGCAAGCTCAACCACTGCACCATGAACGACGACGACCCCACCGGCGCCAAGTGCATCGAGGACGCCGTCGTCCCCGACGGCCACCGCGGCCCACTGATCGACCGCTGCCAGCCCTCCCGGTGTGCCAACAGCGTCATCGCGCCTGAGCACCTGCCGATCTGGAAGGCCGAGCACGCCTCCCTCACCCGGCTCCGGGAGACCCCCGGGATCGCGGCCGGGCGGCGGGCCCACCTGGACGCTCAGCTCCACGAGGTCGACCTCGTGATCAGGAGGACCAGGCCGTGACCGTCGCGGATCGGACCGAGCAGGCCCTGCGGGAGGCTATGGAGCGCCTCTTCGCGGGCCGGCCCGAGCGCACGGACGGCAAGCTCTCGAAGAACAACCTGTGGCGCGAGGCCGGAGTCAGCCGGGCCACGATGAACCGAGCGACCGCTGTCCTGGCCGAGTGGGACGCCCGTGCCGCCGCCAGCCCTGCGGCTACCCACCAGCGCCGCCGCGACGAGGAGATCACCGATCTGCGACGAAGACTCCGCAAGGGCAACGAAGAGCGCCGCGAGCTCCAGGGCCGGGTCGACGCGGCGGCCACCGTGATCGCGACGCTGCTGACCGAGAACGCCGCCCTACGGGAGCAGATGGCCGCGCGGTCTGCCACCGTCGTCCCCATCCGGTCGGGGACAACTCGGTGGTGAGGTGGTCCTTGCCGGAGCCGATGCTGACCGCGAACGGCTCTTGTCTTGCCGGGCATCATGACGCAGCGAGGGCGGCCGTCGTGGCGGCGCGGCAAGCTCCGCAAGAGCAACGGAGCGTGCAGGAAGCTCCAGGCCCAGGTCGACGCGGCAGCCACCGTGATTACGACTCTGCTCACCGAGAACGCTGCCTTCCGCAAACAGGCAGCCAGGCGCTCCGCCGTCATCGTCCCGATCTTCAGAATCCTGACGGGCGGCCCATGACCTGACGGGCGGCGCTCTCGACCCCAGCTGGTGGTTCTCGGAGACCCGGGCGCTTCTGCCCTTCGTCGCCAAGGGGAAGGCCTGGAGGTCCGGGTCGATAGTGGGGCTCGGCGCTGGCGACCTGAGGAGCCGCTCGCGCCGGAGGGTCGTGGACGCCAGGCAGGTGCTGATACCACCCGCGGACGGTCAGGCGAGGAGCCAGCGATTGAGTCCTCCCGCCCTCGGCGTCCAGGCGGGAGGACTCAGCTGCGGTCAGAGGTTGAGCCAATCCCAGAGGTCGATGATGGCCTCTCGCGCAAAACCCGAGATGATGCCGCGGATCGCGGCGCCTACCAGAGCACGCAACCCACTGTGAAGGGGGAGATTCGACATGGCGCACCTTCCAGGTGTAGGCCCGGGTTCTTCCGGGCTTCGTGTAGTTGCTGCGCCAAATGTCGAGTGGGGGACGCCCGGGGGCACGTATGTCTGCACCGATGGCAGGCAGAGCAGCAGGTCAGCGGCCTAGAATCGAGTTATCCGGTTTCGCTGCGCCGGACAAAACCGGACGAGAGGCTAGACGGAGCACTGCGGTGACAAGCAGTGATGATCTTGTCGATCCCGTGCGCTTCTTCGCTGAGCGGCTTCAGGAGCTGCGCGAGAACGCGGCTGAGCCGTTACGCCTGGATGATCTTGCGAATGCTGCCAGCGCAATCTTGTCGACTGAGGCGCGCCGGGCAGGCTTGCCGACCGTGCGGACCGTGAGTAAGCAGCGCATCAGCGCTTGGTCTCGTGGCGACGATGTTCCCCGCTCGTTCGGTGTCCTTCGGGCAGTTCTGACGGTGATGTTCAAGGCCCCTCCTCGGGACGGAGCGACGCCAACCACGGGGCTGTACAACACACGTCGCTGGAAGCAATGGTGGGAGGAGGCTCAACGGAAGCGGAGCAGCCGCTCACCGACGGCTGTCGCGATGCCCGCCCCATCCACTGCCGCCATGCACACTCTGCGCGCAGATGTTGCCGATTTCACGGGCCGACAGGATTATCTTGAAGAGATATGCGAATTCCTCCCTTCCGCCGACCTAGACGCGCCAGGTCCGGCCGTAATTGTAATCGACGGAATGGGCGGTGTCGGCAAAACTTGTCTGGCTTTCCATGCAGCCCATCAACTCTCAAGTCGCTATCCCGACGTTCAGTGGGAGGCAGATCTGCACGGGTTTGACCCAGGTGGGCAAGAGCCAACCGATCCCTCTGAGGTGCTATCTGATCTCCTCAATCTCGCCGGCGTCGCTCCGGAGGCTATTCCTAGTACCTTCGATGCTCGCATGGCCAGGTATCGGGATCTGCTTTCTGGTCAACGAGTCCTCATTGTGCTTGACAATGCCATAAGCGAGGACCAGGTCCGGCCACTCGTGCCCTCATCGTCAAATTCTCTTGTCCTGGTTACCAGTCGCAACAAATTGGCTGGCCTAGAGGGTGCAAGGCACATTAACCTAAAGGCTTTTAGCGAGTCCGATGCATTGGATCTATTTGCGCGCCTAATTGGATCTAAGAGATTTCAGGGTGATACAAGGGCAGCCAAGCGCATCTGTGGACTCACTGGCCACCTGGCGATTGCTATCACCATAGCCGCCGGATATCTCCAATCTCACCCGGCATGGACTCTCGCAGCCTACGCCGACGAGCTGCGGGACGAAAATCGCCGACTGCGAGCGCTTTCAGCGGGCGACAGAATCGTTTCATCGGTTTTTTCCCTCTCGTATCGGCCGCTACCTGCAAGCGCCCAGCGAGTATTCCGCCTTCTCTCACTTCATCCGGGTGACGGCGCCACAGCATATTCGACTGCCGCCCTGGCCGATCTGGACATCATCGAAGCTGAAGAAACCCTCGAATACCTCTTCACTGTGAACCTTCTACATCAGCTAACCCCCGGGCGCTATGGACTGCACGACCTAATTCGGTCCTACGCCCACTCCCGTCTCCAATATGAAGACAGCGAGAACGAACGCTCGCTCGCCGTGGCCCGCGTAGTGAGCTGGTACCTCCACACTGCGCACCGCGCCGCCAGGCTCCTGGCTCCCGGCCTGCGGCCTGTGGACATCTCGACGGTCCCCATTCCACGACATCAACTGACACTCTCGGACGATCAGCAGGCCATGTCCTGGTGCGACACCGAACGTCGGACATTGGCCGCTTGTGTATCCGCCGCAGAATTTTATGATCTGCATGCGCTAACCTGGCAACTGGCATGTTCCCTTTTCACTTTCTATGATCTGCGCAAGTATTGGGACGACTGGATTGAAGGCCATCATCACGCCTTGGCTGCCGCCATAAAGCTAGGCGACAGCAAGGCTCAAGCCCTTTCCCTTGTCAACCTTGCCAGCGCATACTGGCAGAAGCGTGACACCGCTAAAGCAATCTCCTGCTGCCAGCGGGCGGTCCCACTCTGCCGAACTACCCACGACGACTATATGACTGCTAGAGCCCTTAACAACCTCGGCTTGGCTCATTGGCAAGCGCGGCGATTCCGAGAAGCAATCAACTATTTCAAGAAGGCTATACCTCTCCGCAGAGCAGCCGGGGATCGCTGCGGCGAAGGAATTACACTCAATAATCTTGGGCTTGCCTATTCAGAGGTTGGAAGATTTCATAAGGCGATCAATTGCTACATGCGAGCCATTCCGCTGGAACGCGAGACGAGAGAGCGACAATGCGAGGGTCACACGCTAAACAATCTTGGTGCCGCCCACCTTGCGATTGGAAACATCGACCTAGCTTTCACCTATCTCCATCAGGCCCTTTCGCTCCGTCGCCAGATAGGGGACCGGTGGGGACCAGCGGAAACCTTGGAAGAGCTCGGGCGGGCATTTTATATGAACGAAGACGAGGAAGCGGCTCGCGCAAGCTGGATTGAGTCAGCCAGCATATTTGACGAACTGGGAGATTCTCAAGCCGATCAAGTCCGTCTCCGGCTACAGGAGCTTGATTAGAGTAAATCACCGTTCTGATTCTTGACGACGGCAATCAACTGGGAAATCGATGCTGGCCAAGCGTTCGGGTCATTTTTGAGGCCCCCTGCTTCCTTGAGTCACCGTGTGTCATGAGCGATGCCGACAGAAAGACGAAATCCGCACGTCACCGAGAACGCGCCTACCGAGACCAGCCAGCCAGGTTTTCCGTCGTGGCCCCGATCCCCCCAGCGCTGATCACCCGACTGGTGTCTCTGAGACATGCCTCAGTCTGGAGAAGGACGGCTGGCGTGCGTTGCTGCGAACCGGTCCCACTGCTCGGGTGTTCAGTCGGCACGGAGCCGACCTCACCCGCGCGATGTCCGATGTCGCCCAGAGCGCCGAGCAGGTGCCGGAGGCCGTTCTCGACGGCGAACTCCTGGCGGTCACCACCGACGGCCGGGTGTCCTTCGGCCTCCTGCAAAGCCGGGCCGGCAAGGGCCCGAAGCCCGGTTCCGGGTTCACCGTCGTTTTCGTGGCATTCGATCTCCTCGCCACCGGCCGGGACGGCCGGGACCTGCGGAGCCTGCCGTACCTGGACCGCCGACGGCGGCTGCTCGACCTGCTCGACGGCGCCCCGACCGGGATCCAGCCCACCCCGGCAAGCGGCACCGACGCCGGAGCGCTGGCCTGGGTCGGCGCGCTCGGCGGCGCCATCGAGGGCGTCGTCGCCAAGCCCACCAACCCCTACCTGCCGCGCTACGGCTCCGGCTGGACCAAATGGCGCCGCCGGCACACCACCGAGGCCGTCATCACCGGCATCACCGCAGCCGCCAACCCGAACCAGCAGGCAGCCGTCCTCGCCAAGCCCGACACCACCGGACAGCTGCGCCCGGTCGGCGTCAGCCTGCCCCTTGAGCCCGCACTGCGCAGCCACCTCGCGTCCCTGCTGGAACCGGTCGGCGACCAGTTGGCCGAGCTGCCCGGCACCGTCGGTGGGCTGCCCGGCAGCCCACCGGTCACCTACCTGCCCGTCGTCCCCCAGGTGGTCGTCGAGATCCTCACCGACCAGGATCACCCCGAATTCGGCCGCTACCGCCACCGGCCCCGGATCGTCCGCCACGGCGCCGACCTCACCCCGGACCTGCTGGCACCGGCAGCCCCCTGACCCGGGCCATCCCCTGCCTGTCAGCGCGGGGTCAGGCGGCCGGAGTGTGTACGGGCCCGGCCGCCCGAGGACTTCACCACGCGGCGCCCGGGCCATGAAGGTGCCGTGCCAGGCGGTGTGAAGCAGGGGCCTGCGCGCCGTCGCCGGGGCACCCGGCGGGTGCAATGTCCGGCGTGGCGCGTCCGGTACGGTCAGCCGGCTGCCTGTGACGATCGGGGAGTCTGCGACAGGTGATCTTCAACTTGCCCTAGGGTTACGGGAGTTCCCGGTGGCGAGCCTGCTGCCGGGACTTCGTGCTTTCCGGAGGGCGAAAGATCTTGCGATACGTGCGGCTGCTGCGACGAGGCCCGGTTCTTCTCCTGTGGGGCGCGCAGACGGCGTCGGTGTTCGGTGACCGGCTGTACGCGCTGGCGGTGATGTGGCTCGCCTGGCAGAGATCCGGCGGCACGGCGATGGGCCTGGTGGCGATCGCCGAGTCTGTGCCCTACATCGTGCTCGGCACCGTCGGCCGACGGGTGATGGAGCGGTTCACCACGCTGCGCTCGCTCGCCGGGGTGGACCTGGTCCGCATGGTGCTGGTCGCCGCGCTGCCGTGGACATGGGAGGTGTGGGGCACGCCGGGGCTGCTGGTGTCGGCCGCTCTGCTCGGGGTCGGCGGGGCGCTGTTCGACCCGAGCCTCGGGGCGCTCGTCCCGGACCTCGTCCGGCCCCAGGAGGTGCAGGCCGTCAACGGGCTGATGGACTCGACCAGCCGGATCGCCCGGGTCGCCGGCCCTGCCTCGGCCGGTGTGCTGCTGGCCGTGATGCCGATGGCCGGGCTGTTCTGGCTGGACGCGGGAACGTTCGCGCTCTCCGCCGTCGCCCTGGCCGTGCTCGGCGCAGGTACCAGCCTCCGGGCATCGGCACCGGCAGGCGCGACCGCACCCTCGGGGGCCAGCCCGCGGACGCGGGCCCGAGCCCTGGTGCGCACGCATCCGGAGACCGGGGTGGTGCTGGCCGTCCACGGGATCGCGATCTTCGCGGGTGCGGTGTCGATCGTGATGCCCGCGCTGGTGGCGGTGCGGCTCGGCGGTGGGGTGGGCACCTACGGTGTGATGCTGGCCGCCACCGGAGCCGGGTCGATCGTCGGCAACGTCGTCGCGGGGAACGTCCGCCTCCCGAGCTCTCTCCCGCTGTTCTACTGCGCCGCGTGGACGGTGTCCGGCACGCTGATGGCGGTGACCGGGTCGGTGAGCACGGTCGCCGAGCTGGTGGCGGTGTCGGCCGCGTACGGCGCGGTGTCGCCGTTCCTGGCGGTGGCGCTGTCCACGCACCTCGCGCAGTTCCCGCCAGCAGCCCGCAGGCGACTGCTGACACTCGACCAGACGGTCATCCGGACCATGGGCACCCTCGCGATGGCCGGGATTCCCGCGCTGGCTGCGGCCCACCCGAGGGCGGGGTTCACAGCCGGCGGCCTCGCCACGGCCGTGGTGGGCCTCGCCGGGTGCGCCGTGGTGGTGTGGTGGGCGAAGACCCGCACGCCGCTGCCCGGCGCCGAACCGGTCCTGGAGAGCGTGAGCGGCTGAGGGTATGCGGCGGGGCCGGGCTCCCTGGTGGTGCGGGAGTCCGGCCCTTCGTGCTCCTGGTCTCAGATCACGCGATCAGGGACCAGTGCGTGACGGTGATGTCCTCCAGCGGGATGCCCAGCCTCTTGTAGATGTGCTGGTGCATCGCGCCGAACCAGGCGTCACGCCGGTCGGCGAAGAACCCGAGGTCGTACCAGGCGACGCCGAGCAGGACAGCGCCGCCGCCGTTCGGGTTGCCCGGCTCGGGCTCCCAGTAGGTGCACTGCCAGTCCCAGAGCATCAGCTCCTCCGGGCGGCCTCGCAGCCGCTCGTCGGACTCGCGCAGGGCCTCGATGCACCGCTCGGCGGTCGCCGCGTCGGGGCAGTAGTAGGTGCAGTCGGACTTGCCGATCGGGGTCTTGTCGGCGCGGCGGGCCGCGTCGGCGTCCTCCCCGGTCAGGACGCGCACACGGGTCACCGCGGTCGTCGCATCGAGCGTGTCGAGGATGGTCACGGTGGTGCTCTCCTCTCCCTTGTCCTGGCGGACTACCAGCCCGTGCCGCTGATCGGCACGACGCTGGGACTCGTGGGATCGCGCCGCAGGATGCCGTCCGGCGCGGTGTAGCGGACGTTCAGCCCGATGCGGGCGCCGTCGCTGGTGTTGGTGCCGGAGCGGTGCACCAGGCGGCTGTCCATCAGGACAGCGCAGCCGGCGCGCAGCGGCACGGGGACGGTGGTCTCGGGGGTGAAGCCAGCGGCCTGGTCTGCCCGGCCGCGCTCCGCGCCGGTGCCGGCCTCCTTCTCCACCGGCAGGTAGCCGAACCGCTGGGAGCCCGGGGCGACCTCGAGGCACCCGTTGGCCTCGGTGGCGTCGGTGATGGCCAGCCACGTGGACACCGACCGCTCGGGATGGAGCTCCAGACGGGCGCCGATGCCGTCCTGGTGCCACGGGACCTCGAACGCCTTCCCCGGCCACTTCACCACGAGGAACGTGTTCTCCACCGCGACGTCCGGACCGAGGACGGCCTGGACGGCCGCCAGTAGATGCGGGGAGCGGACGGCGAACCCGGCCCAGTCCTCGGTGAGGTGCGGGTTCCGGGCGATCTCCTGGCCGCTCCCACGGTGCTCGCCGACCAGGATCGCGGCACGGCCGCGTGCCGCGCCGGGCATCGACCACACGATGGGCGAGCTCGTGCCGCGCCGGCCGAGGATGCCGTCAACCTGAGTGAGCACGGTCGCCTCCGTGGATCGGGCAGGGGCAGATCGGCCAGGTCGCGGCCGGGTGGCGGGAGTGTGGGGAGACGTCGTCGGGGTCGACGGTGACCACGCCGGTGTCGTCGGACCGGGTGCCGTCGGGCGCGATGCGGTACGAGCGGATGATCAGGCCCCGTCGGCGTCTCTCCAGCGGAACGAAGTCGGAACTGCTCACCGCCGCGGCCCCAGCAGGTGCAGCCGGCGCAGCAGCCGGGCCCGGCGGTAGGCGATGCTGCGGTGGGCGATGCGGACCACCGTCCTGCCACCGACCGTCACCACCAGGTCGCCGCCAAGTTGTCGAAGCTTCGGTCTGCTCGAGGGCATGGGCGGCACTCCAGGGCGTCGGAGGGTGGGGCGCCGCCCGGGGCGTCCACGGAGCCGAGGGGGATCGGTCTGTCCTCGCACCGAGCGGCATCAACGACGGTAGGGAGTAACGGGATGCTCACTCAACGCGTTTGCAGGCGTTTGCAGAATTTCAGCCCAGGGAGTCAGCGGCCCGGGCGATCAGGGCTCGGGCCTGCGCGCCGTAGACGGCGAAGTCCTTGAGCCGGTCGAACGCCTGGGCGTAGAGCGCGAGTTCGCTGGGCGTGGTGACGGTCACCTGGGCGGACAGCAACTCCACACCGGCTTCGGCGTCGTCGAAGATGTTGAACGTCTCCACCGGCCACATGGTGCGCTGCGCGGTGAACGGGATGACGCCGAGTGAGACGGCCGGCAGCGCCATGGCGGTTAGCAGGTGGTCCAGTTGCTCGGCCATCGTCTCGGCGGTCCCGAGGCGGTAGTAGAGGACGGACTCCTCGACCAGGATCGCGAAGCGGTGGTTGCCGGTGCGGATGACGCGGGAGCGGGCCAGGCGCGCCTTCACGGCGTCGGCGACGTCGTCCGGTGTTCGGCGGAAGTCGGCGACCGTGGCGAGCAGGGCGGTGGCGTACGCCTCGGTCTGCAGGACGCCGGGCACGACGCGGGAGGAGTAGGAGCGGAAGTGCCGGGTGCGCTCGTAGAGCGGCGTGGCGGACTCCTGGAGGCGGCGCAGGCCGGTGCGGGTGAGGCGGCGCCACTCGATGTACATGGAGTCCACGGCTCGGTTGGCGGCGATCAGGTCCTCGGCCTGGTCGTCGGCGTCGCAGGCCCGGCACCAGGTGCGGATGTCGGCGTCCGACGGCGCGGTCTTGGCGTTAATGATGCGGGAGGTCTTGGCGCCGTTCCAGCCGCACCGGGCGGCCAGCTCCTGGCCCTGGAGGCCGGCGTCCTGCATGATCTCGCGCAGCCGCGCGGCAACGGCCAGGCGGGCTTCCTGGGCGCTGGAGGACGGGGAGGCGGGCACGGGGGCTGGTCGTCCGGTCCGGGCGTCAGACGGTGAACTGCTCGTGCGGGACGGCGCGCTCCCACACGGCCTCGAACGCGTCCGCGCAGAGCTTGGCCACGGCGGGGTCCTCGCACATCTCCGGCCCGCCGGAGGCCCCGTCGCCGGTGAAGTGGTTGAAACGCACGACCGCCTGGTCGAACAGCCAGAAGTCGTTCCCGGGCAGCGCGAGGTCGGAGGCCCGGCGACGCGGCAGCCAGCGGACCTGCTCACCGGCCGCGAGGTTCACCACCGTGCCGGCGTGCTCGTAGCGGATATACGCGGAGACCGGCTCGGAGACGATCCGGGCACGGCGCACCACGACACCGCGGGCGACGGCGGCCCGGACCATCGACACCCAGCCGGACCAGCCCTCACCCTCGGGGTCGAGGTCCGGGTGCACGCCGGTCCGCCGGAACTGCTCGAACTCGGCGGCCTCGCCGGCGATGCCGTAGGAGTCGCGCATCTCCAGGTGCACCGCGGAGTGCCGGGCGCCGGCCAGCAGCTCAGAGAAGGCCGTCACGTTCGGCATCGTCGAGCGCCTTCCTGATGATCGCCGCCATACGCAGCGGGATGCGGGTCACGTTCTCGTGGTCGGGCGTACCGACGGCGTGGCCGGGCACCCACTCGGTCGTCCCGATCTCTGTCAGGAGCTCGCCGTCGGGCTTGAGGCCCTGGACGACGAGCTCCTTCCGCGCGTCGTCCACCCAGACCATCGGGCTCTCGTCCTTGCCGGTGTTGGGGTCCACCCCGGCGAACCGTAGCGTCATGATGCCCTCCCGTGCCAAGTCGGTTGCGTGGCTTTGCATGACGCTCCACCCACGAGTGACCTAACGTCAAGTGTGCGCGGGCACGGCCTGGTGGCACGCGTCCCGCGCTGGGCTGCGGGCGGGGTACTGCGCGAACGCCACGGCCGTTGGCCACGCCGCCGCAACCCTGCGCGGCCGGTCTCAGCTTCCCCGCGATCCATCGGGACCGGGCGGCCAGCTTCGGCAAGCCTTCGAACAGTCCGGACGCCGCCGGCGGCGTCCGGGGGAGGACTCCCCGTCAGGCAATGTCGACGAGTGACTGGAGGATCTCGCGGATCTGCTCGGCATCAGCGCCTGGGGGGATGGCTCGCACGCTGTCCGGGTTGGATTCGACTACGGCCACGACCCGGCTGTCGGCGGGCAGGAGGTTCAGGAACCAGGCGATGGTGTCGGCCCAGACATCGGGGGTCCCGTCGGTGAGGACGAGGTTGCGGTGCTCGAAGTAGCTGCCCAGGCGGATCTCGCCGTCGATCTCGACCTGGAAGTCGAGGTAGTCCCTACCGGTGGCGGGTGCGTGCTTGCGCCAGGTCCGCGTATCCGGGAAGCGGGTCAGCAGGTGCTCCTCGGCGTCGTCGCGGGAGGGCGGCCAGGTGGTTCCGGGTGCGGCGGCGATGAAGATGGTGTCCATCGTGTCCTTCTTCGTCTGAGTCGGGTCACCGAGTTCGGTGTGGCGAAGGCGGTCACCCCGGCGAGCAGCGACGTCTGTAGCAAAGGATTCCAAGGTGTGAGCGAGGTCGGGGTGGCGGCAGCCTCGCTGTCGTTGGTGCAGTCGGGGAAAGCAAGCTGGCTGCTGCCCCACGCCGCGTCCCGACATGTCGTCAAAGTCCAATTTCTGGGCACGTGTTGAACCGTCCACGACAGCCACACCGTTCGCACCGGTAGGAGGTGACCGGGGGTATTTCGCCTTCACTGGTGCCCTCCCGGAACCTGCACCACGACCTGGTGGAAGCGTTCCACCGGACGAATCAGTCATTGCGATTGGAGAAGGTGTTGAAAGCGACCCGGAACTTCTTGGTCGGCACTGCGGTGATCACCCTCGGACTCGCCTTGTTAGGACCCGCCAGTGGAGCTGTGCACGCGACCGGTGCCTCCGTCGTCAGCGCGGTCGACGTTGGGCTCACGTCGTTCAATCCTTCGGACGCTTCGTGC
Organism: Kitasatospora sp. NPDC059599; assembly: GCF_042735125.1. Taxonomy (NCBI): domain Bacteria; kingdom Bacillati; phylum Actinomycetota; class Actinomycetes; order Kitasatosporales; family Streptomycetaceae; genus Kitasatospora; species Kitasatospora sp. NPDC059599. The sequence continues at coordinate 70,128 of NZ_JBHWCL010000005.1, forward strand.
CGTTCGCTTGCTGGTCAGAGCGAACAGCCGGTGTGCGGGCCGAGGCCCGGCCAATGACGGTCCTTGCACCGCGCGCGGCAGTAAGGCCTTCCTCCGTCCCCCAGACGCTGCCCTCGTGGTGTGGCAAGAGGTGGGAGACCACCCGGTCGGAGGCCTGCATTAGGGACCAGCCGACGCATCTCACTGTGCTGAGCTCCGGTGGCAAGTCGTCGACGCTTGAGGCCTATCTCTCTCAGTACATCAAGTACAGCGCCACCTCTCGCACATTCGTCGAGGCCGACTCGTGGGAGTTCGTCAGCGCCAGCGGCCCCCTGCCGCCGATGACTGCGACCTTCGCGCCGACCTGTCACGGGACCTGCACTGCCTCGTCCACGTTCCCCACCGGCACGTCCGTCAAGGTCGGTGACGTGATCAACTGGACCAGTACCTTCACCGATAGCACGACAACCCAGCACCTCGACGAGATCGACTACCACGCCACCGTCAGCGTCGTCGGGGGCACCACCTGGACCTCACCCGACTGGTACAGCCCCACCTTCCGCTGCGACGATCAGGTCGGCTCCTACGCCGGCTGCGTTTCCTACTACGGGCAGCCTTCCCTGAACACCATGGCTCGCCTGCCCACGATTGCGGCCAACATCCGCAACGTGCAGACCAACGGAAGTCTCCACTACGGTCTCCTCGGCACTGGACAACCTCTCACCCGCGACACGAACTCGCAGCGAGCCAACCGCAGTGCCGCATGCCCGCCCAAGGGGCCGCAGCCGGCCGGCACCACGTGCGACGAGTACCCCTTCGCCACGACGAAGGAAGGCGCGGCCAACCCCAACAGCGCACCGCCGAACTCCGGCTCCGTCTGGGCCCCGGAAGCAGAGGAGAACTCCCAGGCCGGGTACATCTCCAGCTTCGTCCAGAACGAACGCATCCTCGAAGGCGACCAGTACTGGGTAGCGGTGTGACCGGGCACCAGACAGTCCAGGTCGACATCCGCGGTCACCAGTACTGGATCCAGGACACCCCTCCCGACATCGATCAGTCGATGTACAAGGGCTTCAACGGCCTCGTCTCGACCCGCGGCGACAGCCACGCGATCATGGCACCGTCTCGTTCGAACCCCGGGCCTCCCCCGCTTGCGGCTCAACCCCGTGCGATGTCTGCGGTGGAAGTTCGGCGGGCGAAACTCACCGGCTATGCGGGGCGGATCTCACCGGCCTTTGCAGGGTGCGGTGCGTGGGCCGGTGCAGTCGGCCGGTTCTACTCGGCTGCGGCGTGGGCGAGGCCGCCGGGTCCGAGGGCGCGGCGGGCGGCGGGCCGGGCGGGCTGCGGCGGGGTGTCGGGTGCGGCCGGTGCCGGGGCGGTGAAAGGGGAGTCCAGGTGCTGTACCGGCAGGAGGCGCTCACCGAGCGGCTGGCCGACAGCGGCTGCCTGGTGAGAGAACGGCTGGGCCAGTCGGCGGCGGGCCGGGTGGCCGGGGTGATCATCGCGCATGGCTGAGAGTGTGTCACCCCGGGGCGGTTCGGGTGACGGTATCGGCCCCCGTGGGCCGACGGTGGGCCGTAACCCGGTCGGCGATATCCGGGTTCACCCGGTCATGACGACGACTGTGACCGACCTGCCCGCACGCGACGCGGACACCGAAGCCCCCCAGGACGCGCTGCGGGCGCACCGTGCCCGTCCCCGACGCCTTCGACCAGGACTTAGCTCCACCGAGCCAGGCGAAAACACGACACGCCGACTTGACGGGGAAGCCAGGAGCAGCGAGGCGTCGTCGGTCTCCACGGCGGTGCCGCGCGGGAGGCCGCCGGTGGGCAGGAGCGGGGTGAGTGGTTCGAGAACGGGAAGGGTCTGGGCGGCTGCGCGGCGTGAGCGGGCGTCGGGCGAGGTCTCGTCGAGGAGATGGGCCAGCCGCAGGCGGCGTTCGGTTCCGGGGTCGGTGTTCGGGGCCGCGGTGGTCACCGGGCATCGTCCGCTCCGCTGTCCGCGCCGGCCTTGTCCGGCGACGGCTGGGCGGTCTCGTTCTTGTTCTGCGGCAGCGGCTGCAGGGCCACGTTGTCCGCGATCACCCAGGCCGCCTCCTTGTCCTCGCTCCACCTGGCGTGGACGATCCACGGCAGACCGGGGCCCGGCCGGCGCTGGGCGGTGACCAGCGCCGAGCGCCGCCCGCCCCCGGTGCGCAGCCAGGTCAGGCGCCAGCAGGACTCATCGGGCGTGGTGGCGGGCGGGCCGGCGAGTTCGCGCGGGACCATGATGGCGTCGCGCCAGGTGCCGTAGTAGGGGTTGTGGGCCGGTGCGGGACCGTCGGGGGCTTCCGGGACGGCGGCACCCTGTTCACGGACGGCTTCACCTTCACTCCGGAAGGATCCGCCTGTCGGTGTGCGAGCTGAAATGCGGGCGCGGGGGAACTGGGTTGCGAGGCGGTCGGGAGCCGCGGTGGAATCGGGCGGGCTGTGCAGCTGCGGCCCGGACGGGGAGGGATCGGTTCATGGACGGGACGACAGCGCTGGACAGCGTGCTGCAGCAGGCACACGTGGTCCAGGTGAGCTCGGTGAGCGGGTCCGGGGCGGACGGAGAGATCCGGGTGGACCTCTCCGATCCGGCGGAGTCGGCACAGCTCAGGACGGCCATGACCGTGGAATCGCTGCCCGGGTTCCACTGCATGTGCCTCGGGGACGTCCGCTTCGAGGTGTTCGACCGGGACGGTGGGCGGCTTGCAGTCGTCGTCCTGCACCACGGGGCGACACTGAGGTGGGGACAGTGGGAGAGCGACGCCGTCCTCGCCGACGGCCGCCTGCTCCTGGCCTGGCTGGACAGGCACGGCATGCCCGGCCCCATGCAACAGTTCGAGGCCGACCGGCAACGAGCGGAGGAAGGGGCCGAAGAGAAGCGCAACTGGCTGGCCGCGATGCCCGCCGGACTGGAGGGGCTCGCCGACCGGATCCTCGACCTCTCCCGCACCGGCGGCAGTCCCTCCCCCGAATTGCTCGCGGAACTCACGGACCGACTGCAACTGACGTTCCCCGACCCGGTGGAGCGGGTGCTGGCCCTGCTCGACTGGTATGGCTCCGGCAGCGGGCGCTGCTCTGGCTACCCCGTCCACGAGGGCGTGCCTGGCGAACTGCTCGGCAGGGTGCCGATCGCCGACCTGCTCGCCGGGCTGGCTGACCCGCGGGCCGAGGAGCGGCACGACGCCGGGGCCGTGCGGCATCTGGTGGGTTGGGAGACTCGCCCGCGCCAGAAGCGGGACGTTGCCGATCTGCCCGAACCGCTGCGCGCCCGATTGCTGGCGCACGCCCGCCACTGTGGAGACTCCGACAAGCAGGGTCGCGCAGAACGGTGGTTGGCACCCCCGCGGGCCTGAGAAACCGTCAGGGCGCTCAGTGGTCGGCGAAGGCGGCGCGCTCAGCGACAGAGAGGGGAACGTGGGCGCCCTGGGTCGTAGCAGCCGGAGAGTCACCGAGTCCTTGCCGCACCAAGCCCGAGATCAATCATGAGCGGAGCAGGAAGTCAGCCCCGCCCCAAACTCCAACCGTCCGAGAGCCCCGGCAGCGCCTCGATCCGGCCGTTGACCATGTCGGTGGGCTCACTCTCGGAGGTGCTTCGACCAGTCACCCCAAGGGCGATAGGCACGGCCGTCACCGACCTGCTTCATCCCGCCGGGAACAACGTCCCCGTGGTACGGATACTGTTCCGTCACCGCTGCCAGCAGGAACTCCAGGAAGCCGCCCTCAAACAGGTCCCACTCCCGCATCGAGTGGAACTTGGCAGCAACCGGCCACCGGTCCGGGTCCGGGCCCCGCATCAGCCAGAAGAAATGGTCGGAGTTGTAGTTGTTGCCCCAGTTCAACAGGCCGCCCTCGGCCGGGAACAGCGGATACGGGCACTCGTCGAAGTCCCCGTCCCGGTAGGCCTCGGCCAGCCAGGCACAGTACCCGTAGGGCTCCGTCGTGTAGTACAGGAATCCCTCGAAGCCGAGCGGCTGCCCGGTCTCGGGACCGGGCGCTGCCGACGGTGTGTAGATGTGCAGCTCGTCGCTGATGCTGACCATCCCGTACCGGTCCGCGAACGCCCGGAAGTCCGCGGGCAGCTGGAAACCGAGCGCCCCGGGCCCGAGCTCCCACGGCACCGGGACCACCCCCTCCGGCGGCGGCCCGATCACCGCACCAAGCCGGCCCAGCATCTCCTCGATGTCCACGTCCACTCCTATCAGCCACCCGCCCCCGCCGGAGGCTATCCGTTCCCGGTGACGTCCAGACGGCGGAGACCGCCCTCGCGATGTCAAAAAGCAGCCTCGGGAGGCCACCCCGTCGAGGCGGAGGGATACCTGAAGGTCACGGTGGGTACGGGCGGACTGACGCGGCATCATCTCGTCAGACGTCGTCACCCGCCGCACCCTGGAACCCACCACCGACACCACCGGCAGCCCGGCAGGGCGCAGCGCCGCCGGGGGCCGGGCGGATGACCAGCACGGTGAACCGCGCGTCCGGAGCACGGGCGCCGCGCCGTCAGAGCCGGCTGGGGCGCACGACGGGACGGGCGGGACGGGGCGGGCTCGGTGCCGCAGTGCGGGTGCGCTCCAGCCGGTTCATGACCTGGCGCGGCGTGGCGGGGTCGAGGTGGCGGGTGAGGTCGCGGAGGGCCTGGTGGTCGGCGCCGTTCTGGGTGTGCGGGCCGGCACAGTCCGGGGCGGTGCAGAGGGGTTGTGCGGCGGGGTCGGCGAGTCGGCGGGCGGTGTCGGTGGGGCCGGTGCGCCCGGTAGGCGGCCTCGTCTCCGGCGTCGGCGTACGGGTCGGCGGCGCGCTCGTCGTGCCGGGTGTGGTCGAGGGCCTGCTCGATGGTCTCCGGGGCCGGCCCGGCCGCCCGTCGCGGACCCGGCTGTGGACGTCCTCGGAGCCGGCCTGGCTCCCGGCTCCGAGGACGTCGCTGCCCCTCGCCGTCCTGACCGGCCGGATCGTCGCCGGGGCCGGTGGGTTCCGTGACCGGATGGCCGAGGGCGATCGGGCGGACCGGCTTCTGGCGGTGATGGTCGATCGTCTGGCGGAGGCCGGGCTGGTCAAGCGGCGCGGGCGGCAGCGGACCGACTCCACGCACGTCCTGGCGGCAGTTCGGCGCCTGGACCGGATCGAGCTCGTCGGGGAAACCCTGCGCGCGGCCCTGGAGGAGCTGGCCGCCGCCGACGAGGAATGGGTCTCCGCCCTGGTCGCCGACGAGTGGGCCCGACGTTACGGCCGGCCGGTGCGCTACGACCGGCTGCCCAGGGAGACCAAGGAGCGAGAGCAGTACGCGCTCAGGGTCGGCGAGGACGGCATGCGGCTGTTCCAGGCCCTCACCGCTCCCGACACCCCAGCCAGGCTTCGGCGGCTGCCGCAGGTGGAGGTGCTGCGACAGGTCTGGGTCCAACAGTACTGGTTCGACGAGCACGACACTCTACGATGGCGTGGGCCGAAGCAGGCCCGTGACAGGCAGAGCCGACGCCATACCGCCCGCCGGACGACTTCCTCGGGGGCGGCAGCCGAGGGCAGACCGGATCCGGCGACGGCACGTGTCCCCTGGTCGTCGGTGGAGATCGTCTCTCCTCACGATCCTCAGGCGCGCTTCAGCCACAAGCCCGGCAAGGCCGAGTGGGTCGGCTACAAGGACCACCAGACTGAGACCTGCGACGACGGCCTGCCCAACGTGATCGTCCACGTCGCCACCACGCCGGCGCCCGAGCAGGACATCGACGCCCTGGAGAGGATCCACGCCGATCTCGCAACGCGCGGTCTCGCCCCGGCGAGCACCTGGTCGACGGCGGATACGTCACCCCGGCCACCATCCACCGGGCCAAGACCCAGCACGGGATCGACCTGGTCGGCCCGGTCCGCCTCGCCCCAACCTCCCGCGCCCACCCAGGGTTCAACAAGGAAGACTTCATACCCAACTGGCAGGAAAGAACGTTGACTTGCCCGAACGGCGCGACCAGCCCGTCATGGAAGCCGACACTCTCCGACGGCCAGGAGCGCATGTCGGTGCTCTTCCCCCGCGCCACCTGCCGGGCCTGCGATGACCGCTTGAAATGCACCGGCAACGTCGACGGCAAGGGCCGGCACATCCTCCTCCTGCCCCAGCCTCTGCAGGAGATCCAGAACCGGGCACGACGCGACCAGCAGACCAGGCCCTGGCGCGAGCGATACTCCCTCAGGTCCGGCTGCGAAGCCACCGTCTCCGAGACCGTGCACGCCCACGGCCTACGCCACTGCCGCTACCGAGGCACAGCGAAATCCCACGTCCAACACGTGCTCACGGCGGCCGGAACCAATCTCATCCGCCTCCACCAGCATCAGCCGGGCAACACCCGGACCAGCCCCGCAACCCGCTTCACACGCCTCTGCCGCCAGACGATCGACCGGACCCAAACCGACAGCTGCTGAAGATCACCAACAGCATCCAGAAGTTGAGCCAGAGCCCAAACTCGTGAACAAAGCCAAGGCGCCCGTTGATCTGCATCGGCGCGTAGGCGTCGACGACCGCCTTGCAGTCCTCGGGCAGGCCGGTGCCGATCTCGGCTTCCAAACCGGTCCAGGCCTGCGGGCTGGCGAGACGCTGCTCGTCGGGGGCGAGCATGGCGAAGACTTGTGGCCGCGTTCGGCTCCCGCTTGCTCCTGCCGCTGGCTGCCGGGTCCGGGTGCCGGGTGCCGGGTCCGGGTGCCGAACATCAAGGTCGTGGTCGCCCGCGGGGGCAGCGAGGGGCCGACACACCTGCCCGCTCGGGGGTCCGGGCGGCGGGCTGGCCTCTTGCTGGACGCGTCGTCGCCATGCCAGGGCGGAACCCCTTGTGTCCGAACCAGCCGCTAGAGTGATCACTTGTCCTCCGGGCGACCATGGCTGCAGGATGGATGAGGGGGGTTCACACATGACGACGCGGAGAATACCCGCCTATCTCGCTGCGGCTGCTGCCGCCGTGCTGGTGACGGGCTGCACCAGCGGGGCAGCAGTAGGTGGTGGAGGTACGGCGGTTGGCGGGGCGGCTGCCGCGTCGTCCGCGGCGCCGCCCCCGACGCCCTCGCCGACCCTCAAGGGGTACGACCCGCCGACCCTGTTCTCCCAGGGCAAGGCCTCCAAGCCCCTGCCGCAGGACACCCGTGCCACCGACGTCCTCCTCGATGGGACCACGTACTACATCGCCGACAACGTCGGTCTTGAGGCCGATGCCCTGTACCGGCACGACGCGGTCGGCATCGCGAACGCCACGCACCCCGGCAACCTCCACTCGCCGCCGGTCCTCGCCCAGGCAGGCGACAAGCGGGTGGTCCTCACCGCGCTCCGCATGGTCATCCCAGGCCAGGGCACGTCCGTAGACCACACCGGCGTCGAGCTGGTCGCCCTGTCCACATCCAAGGGCTCGGACGGCTGGACCGTCCCGATCGACCTCCCAGCGGATTACGCCGGCATCAAGTCCCTCACGGTGCTCGGGGTCCACGGCACGACGGTGGTCATCGCCGGGGGGATACGGACCACGGCCTCGTCTGGGCCGTGGACCTCGCCGCAAAGAAGGTCCTCTGGACCCAGAAGGGCTTCACCGGCGTCCAGCTGACCGGCGACCAGGTCGTCGGCTTCGTCTCGCCGGAGTACACCAAGCACCAGGTGTCCGCCTTGAAGATCGCAGACGGAAGCATCGCGTGGACCGCGGAGCAGACCTACGACCTGCTGGACACGACCCTCACTCCGGCCGGCCCCAACCGGGTAGCCCTCCAGGGGCGCAGCTTCGTCGGCTTCAAGAGCTACGCCTGGATCATCGACAGCACGACCGGCAAGCAGCTCTTCGACTTCAGCGGCGGCTCCACGCCTTTCGGCTGCTCCTACGACGAGCGCTCGGTGACCGTCTGCGGGGACAAGGATCTCGCCTTCGCCTTCGACACGGCCAGCGGGAAGACCCTGTGGCGCCTGCCTGACGACGCCAAGACCCGGATCGCTCCCAGCTTGACCACGGCCTGGCACGGCGTCGTCTACGGCACAACCTCAAGGGGCCCGGTGGCCCTGGACGCCGTCACCGGCCAGGATCTGCCCAGCCCCCCGACACTCGCCCCGTTCATCGTCAACAGCTACATGAGTGTCGGGAGCCCTGACGGCGACGGCACCAGGCTCTCGGTCTACCCCGCCATCGGCTGACCCCCGGGCCCTGGTGGCGGCTCGCCGGCAAGACTATTCGCCCCTCCTCTGGACCAAGGGAGATGCACCGGAGCAGCTGTCATCCCGCCAGATCGGCTGGCGGGATGAGCACGGCCGCGCCGGCGGCGGTCAATTCGGCGAAGCCGTCCGGTCCTCGTTCGACCAGCCCGGTCAGGATCAGGTCCGGGACCAGCCGTGTGCGCAGTTTGGCGTCAGGATCAACGCCGGTCCACCTGGTCCCCTGCTGATGAAGGTGGCCGGTACGGGCGGCGAGCAGCAGCGCGGTGTCCGCACTCGTCAGCTCCCGGACGCCCTTGACCCGCACCCCGACGTTGCAGGCGCGGCTGGCGTCGATCTGTTCGGCCACCAGCAACCCGGACCTGTTGAGTTCCTCTCGCATCCGGTCGTGGAATGCGGCTTCGATCTCTTCCGCGCACGACAGTTCCTGGTAGGACAGGCGCAGCGCTCCGGCACAGTCCCCCGGAGCAAGGACATAGCCGGAGCGGGCCGTGACGGCCTTGCCGGCGACCCAGTCCGGAGCCCGGTAGGGCTCGATTCCGGCGTCGCTCAGCGGGGGGCGAACATCCGTCTCCCTGGGCTGGCAGAACACGAGCACGGGCGCGAACTCCTCACTGCTGTGGACCGGTTGGGGAGCAGGCTATGGCCCGCCAACTCTGTATCGAGGTCGGCCGGTGGGGTTGTTCACCCGATCGTGGCGAGACGAGTGCGGTATCGGACCGCTGGGTCACCCCCGGCGGAGCGGACGTCGGAGCCGGCTGCTTCGTCCCGGTGATCCGTACCCGGACCGGCTGCTCAAGGCGCAGCGCGCGCTGATGGCCGTGCAGGCCGAGTGGCGGGCCTACCTGGCGACGCTGCCGGCCTGGGGCGGCGACCTTGCGGCCGCGCGTCAGGGCCTGGGTGAGGAGCAGCTGGCGGAGTCGCTGCTCGCGTGCCGCCGGTACGCACTGGGGGTCCACACTGGTAGCAGTCGTTGTTCGACTGGTCTGTATAGCTCCTTCAACGCTGGGGGCCCATGACGTTCCGTAGCTGAATGAAGAGCTCGCAGCCGGAGCACCTGCCGCCTCGGGACGTAGGGCCGACACTGCTGGGCCTGGCAGTCTTCACGGCAAGGGTCAGTGCTGCTCCAAGCGCCGCCTATGCATCGGGCCCACCCATTCGAGCACGCTGCTGTTGTTGAAGTAGCGGCGGAGGGACACCTCGTTCTGGTCCTGGAGGTCGTTCAGCAACTGCTCGACGACCAGCGCGAGTGTCTCCGTGCGTGTGGCGAGGTCAACGATGAACTGCCGGCCGGTCGGCTGGTGGTTGACCAGCTCGGCGATGATCGCCTTCACGGCTCGTCCTGGACCGCGTGATGCCCGACTGGCGTGCCCTATCTATGAGCTTATCGAAAGTCGGGGGCGCGGCGGTCCTCTTTCTCTTCCACGGCGGTGATCCGTGCCCTGACCGCGTCGTTTGCGGCAAGGTCTCCTTCGGCCAGATGGGTAGAGTGCCGGGGTCGGGCGGATACCAGTTGGTCAGCCGTCAGGTCTGGCGCTAGCTCAAGGTGGGTGCCGTTCAGGTCTGCCCCGTCCAGGTGGGCGCCGAACAGATAGGCCCACAAGTAGGCGTCGGTCAGGTTTGCGCCCTCAAGGTGGGCACCGTACATGACCGCCCCGTCAAGGCGGGCGTCGGTCAGGTTCGCCCCCTCCAGATGGGCGCTGCGCATGGTCGCATCCTCCAGGTGGGCGTCGGTCAGGTCCGTGCCCTCCAGGTGAGCAGCATCCATGGTTGCCCACTCCAGGTGGGCGTCGGTCAGGTTTGCCCCCTTCAGGTGCGCCTTGATCAGCGTTGCCTTCTCAAGGTGAGCCTTGGACAGGTGCGCCCCCTCAAGACAGGCTCCGTCTAGGTTTGCTCCGCGTAGGTCCGTCCAAGCCAGGTTGATGCGGAAAGGCTCGTCGCGGCCCTCTGGCCGACGGCCGAGCACGGTCAATGCAGCCTGGACCGGTTCGGCCGGATGATGCGGATCCCAGAGATCCCGCTTCGTAAGGCTTCCGCGCTGCGCAGTCGTGTCCGGTGTTCCGACGCGCAGGCGCCGGCGAGCGAGTCGCAAGCGGTGCTGGGTTGAGGGGGGCTGAAGGGGGGCCGGTGCATGTTCGCGAACGAACGCGGCGAGGACCTCGACCACGGTGATGTGGTCCTTCTCCGAGTCACGCATGATGCGTTCCAGCGCGTAGATGCCACCGAGTTGTTCGACCGGATTGGCAGAGGCGATCTGACCGACAGCCTTGGTGTACCGGTCGGTGTACTGCCCCTCCCGGGTCAGCTCCGCTTGCTCGTCGTCCCTCTCTCGGGTGTGCTGCAGGGTGCGGTGGGTGTACAGGATGCCGACTGCGGCCAGGCCGCCGGCTCCGATCGCCAGGAGGGCGGTGCGAACCCCGGTTACGGTAGTTGCCACGGGCTGCTTCAAGTTGTCGTTGAGGTAATGGTCGTCGATCCACCAGGGCACTTCCCACATGGCGACGCCCGCCAGGGCGACTCCAGCAAGTACTGCCAGGACGTACCACACTGTCACCCAGGCCTGTTTGCCCCGCCGCTTCGACTCCTTCATGCCATCCAGCAGAGCGCGTTGCTGTTCGCCCAGCCGTGCGGCTCGGTGCAACGCACAGCAAGACCACCCGCACGGGGGCGGGGCCGAACCTCGCACGCCGATTATGGACCGACGAACCGGTCAGGTGCCAAGGTGAACCCAAAGCCGCCACGCGATGATCTTGGTGGGATTGGGATTCCCGGCTTGAGCCGGCGTCCGGAGCCGGTCGTTCAGGAGCCGCCTGCTGATGCGGCACACCGACCGGGAACGGCGGGGGTCACACCGTGGTGGTGCACACGAAGCCGAGGTCGGTCAGTCCTTCGGCCTGGCACAGCCGGTCCGAGGCGCCGCCGGCGGTGGTCTGCAGCAGCTGGTAGTCGGCACCGTTGGCGTGGCCCCAGTGCATGGCCGCGCGCCACAGCCGGCGGCCGAGCCCGAGGCCGCGGTACTCGGGCAGGACGCCGAAGTACTGCGGCAGCAGCCGGGCCCGGCCGATCGGGTCGGGCATGGTCTCCATGGGGCCGATGGCGCCCACCACCCGGTCTTCGCGGATGGCGGTCAGGACGGGGCCGACGCTGTCGATCCGGGAGTGCAGGAAGGCGAAGCCCTCGCCGGCCAGCTTCTCGGCGAAGGCGCCGAAGGTGGCGCGTACGGGTTCGGGCAGGGTGTCCAGGTGCTCGATCCCGCCGACCGGCAGGGCCGGCTGGTCGAAGGTGCGGAGCTGGACGCGGGTGGAGGCGGCGACCGGGTCCGGGGCGGCCTGGAATGAGATCACCCGGGCCGAGGCGGCGTCGTGGACGGCGGCGAGCTTGGCCGCGGTCTCCATGGCCTCGGGGCGGTGCTCGGGGGCGCCGTACAGGTGGACTCGCAGGACGCCGCGGCCGGTGAGGGTGGGGATCAGGGTGCGGCGGGCGTCCTGGTGGACGTCGCCGACGAGGAGGCGTTCGTCCTTGCGGTCGGACCAGCGGCGGTCCTTGTCGTGGGAGAGGAACCCGCCGGTGGCGGCGACCTGGGCGATAGCGTCGAGCAGGTCGCCGCTGAGCGCGTCGGGGTGCAGGGGCCCGAGTGTCGGCAGGTAGGGCACGGACATCACGGGGTGCAGCAGGTCCCAGGACAGCTCCATACCCGCACCCTACTCGCCCGGCGGGCAGGGCTCAGGCCCCGACGCAGAAGCGTCGGGGCCTGAGCGGAAGTGACCGGGTTCGGTCAGTGGGGGTTGTCGTCGCCCGCGTTGCACGAGCACTTCACGCTGTCCATCACGTCGTCCAGGTCGGCGACCGGGATGATCGAGGTGACGGGCGCGCTGGGGGCCAGGATCGGCCGGGTCAGGTAGGGCAGGCCGTCGTCCGGGAGGGGACGGCGGGTGCTGAGTTCGACAGCGACAGCGGTCATTTCACCCTGCTTTCTGGAAGCCGTGCTGACAGTAGGAACCGAGTGGTGCCTTCGCCTCCTGGTAGTGCTTGGCCAGCGGCCGGCACACGGTGCACGTGCCGGACAGCTGGCAGCCGGAGCAGCCACCGGTGCGAAGCATGAGGCGGTCGGCGATGGCGCCGAGCCGGGCGAGGCCGCCGATCCCCTCGGTGGGGAGGCTGATCTGGTCGTCGCGGCCGATCTTGCAGATGGACACCAGCCCGTGCGGGTCGGTGTGGAAGAAGGTGTGGCCGGCGTTGCAGCCGCCGAACGGCTTGCGCATCCGCAGGTGCTCCTTGGACTGGGCCGTCAGCACCTCGCCGCCGCCGTAGATGGTGGGGGTCATGTTGGTGAAGACGTTGTACTCCAGCCCCCAGCCCTCGCACAGCGCGATCATGGCCTGCTCTTCGTGGGCGTTGTCCTCGGTGACGATCACGCTCATCCGCAGTGGCAGCCTGACGCGGCGGGCGGCGTTCATGCCCTGGACGAACAGGTCCCAGGCGCCCTGGCGCTGCGTCAGCTCGTCGTAGCTGGCCTTGGTGGCACCGTACATCGACACGGTGACCCGGTAGGGCGGGCACTCGGCGAACAGGTCGAGCAGGTTCTGCCGCCACAGCAGGGAGGCGTTGGTGGAGACAGTGATCATCATGCCGAGCGCGTACGCGGCCCGGTAGGAGGCGATGAAGTCCTTGTCCACGGTCGGCTCGCCGCCGGTGATCTGCAGCCACAGCACCCCGGCCTCGGCCATGACCTTGAGGCAGGCGAGCTTGTCCGCCAGCGGCATGCCGGAGTTGACCCTGAGGCCGAGGTAGCTTCTCTGCACTTCACTCTCGGGAGTGAACGCAGCCATGTGAGTCGTCCAAGGGCCCACCGAGATCTACGGGACAGGGTCAGCCTTGGCGGACTGGCTGGCGACAGCCCGGCGGACCGCGGGACGTCGGTAGGATCAGCGCTCTGATGGTGAATGTGACGCGAACACAGCGACAGGGAAGCGAGGGGCAGCAGTACGCGCTGACCTCGGACGAAGACGACGCCGACTTCTGGGGCTTCGCCCACGAAGCCGAGGGGCTCTTCACTCCGCTGCCAGAAGACGAGGGAGCGCGCCGAGTGCACCTCGTGGGCTGTCACCCGCAGGGTGGCCTGTTGAAGAGCGCCAGCCACATCGGCAGCCGGAGGGCCTCGGCAGGGAACGCCTGGCTCGACCTCATCGACGCCGACGGTGTCACCATGGGGTCCTACTTCGTAGGAGAGGTCACCGTTGTCGACACCAGGCCGTCCGCCCGCGGAGCGGGCCTCGTTGACCTCACGGTGACGCTCTGGTGCGACAACGCCCTGGCTGGCGCGGACGCAGTATGGGACCTGATCCGCAAGGGGCGGCTGAGCCGCGCCGGCTTGTGGCATGAACTCGGTCCCGAGGACAGACGAGCGTGGCTGTCGGTGGCCCTTTGGTCCCGGGAGTACCAACGTCGGGGGAAGCCCGATCGTCCTTCCGGGCAGGAGTTCACACTGGACGGTCGGCACATCGTCGACAGGGACAGCTTCTACTGCGCGCTCGGCGAAGCCATCAATGGGCCCGGCGGATACTTCGGCTGGAACCTTGACGCCGTGATCGACTGCTTGCGGGGCGGCTGGGGTGCTGCCACTCCGTTCACCCTTCTCTGGGATTACTCGGCTGAGGCCAGAACGCAGTTGACGGAGCGGCTGTCCACCGCGGATGGCGACGTCACCTTGCTTGACGTGATCCTCGAGATCTTCGACGAGGGGGACGTAAGCGTCGTCCTCCGATAGCAGCTGGGCGTCAAGTTCGCTACCTCCATTACCGATGATCCGAGGGCGGTTGCCCGCTTCGCTGCTGAAGCCCGTAAACTCGCGCGTCTGCATCACCGCGGCATCGTCACCGTCCACGACGCCGGAACACTTGTCGACAACGGCCACGTTGTGCCGTACCTGGTGATGGAACTGCTGAACGGCTCGACCTGGCTGCAGCGTACCTCCGTGGAAGCGGCTGTCCGGACGGGAGCGAGCCTCGCAGGGGCGCTCGCGCACATGCACGAGATGGAAATCGTTCACGGAGACATCAAGCCGGCGAACATCATGATCTGCGTGGATGGTCAGGCAGTACTGATGGACCTGGGTATAGCTCGGGAATTCTCCACTCTCACCACAGTCACCGCCACCGGTTCACCGGGGACTCTCGTCTATATGGCCCCCGAACAACTTGCCGGTGCTCCTGCTTCTGCCGCCTCCGATGTCTACGCCCTCGGCCTGGTCCTCACCGAGAAGATCACCGGCAAGCGCGGTCCTGCTGCGCAGCTTCCCGCTACCGACCAGGCCGCACTCGCGCCCCGCCTCCACGCGCTGCTGGTCCGCATGACCGCCCTGGAGCCTGGCGGACGCCCCAACATGGCCGAATGCCAGGAACTACTAGGCCAGTCCGACGTGTCCCAGCCCCCTGCACCCGAACCCCCGCAACCTGAGCCAGTTCCGGAAGTTCCAGGCCGCCGTCCCTGGTGGGCCCGGTTGTTCAGCCCGCAACACCGCAGACCTCGCAACCCCGCGCCCCAGACCGCAGCGTCAGCAGGCGAGCGCACCTCGACTTCCACGTCCGCCGCACAGAAAGAAGTCCTCGCCGCCATCGCCGGGATCATCAACGAGATTGCCGGCATTCCGGTCAAGGATGTCCAGCCGGACCAAACCTTCAGCGGCGACTTGGACGTCGACTCGTTGTCCATGGTCGAGGCCGTCGTCGTTGCCGAAGAGCGCTTCGGCATCAGGATTCCGGACTCCGACGCCCGGGACCTGAGGACAGTCCGCGACGCAACCACCTACATCGTCAAAGCCTTGCGCTCCCGGTGACAGGTCAGTGATCTGACTGACCGAATGGTGCCAAGCGTCGATCCTCAGCTGCCCCAAGGTCACCAGCTCCAGGCCGGAGACGGCGGTAGAGCCGCGCGGGGTGAGGACGCGGGTGGCGTAGGTGCCCAGCAGACGGGCCAGTTTCGGGGCAGCGAGGCCGCCCGGGATCTGCCAGCCACCGGAGGCGAGCGCTCCCCAGGCGGGAACGCACAGCTGCACGCACTGGCGCTTGCCGTCCTCCGGCGTGCGGTAGACCCTGGCCCACTGCCCGAGGCCGCGCTGGGTGAGAAGCCAGCCGGCCTTCTCCAGCGCCTTGACGGCCCTGTCTGTCTTCGGCAGCCGGCCGAGGCGCGAGACGAAGTCCTTCTTCTCGTCCCGGCCGAGCGGCGGCAGGCGAAGCTCCGCGAGAGTCGTGTCGGCAAGGACGACCAAGGCGTCGCCGTCCTTGCCGTGCCGATGCAACCGCGCCGAGCCGAGCTTCACCTCCAGCGCCCACTCGACCACGTCCGCGAGCGTGCGCCCGGCAGGCGCGGTCGGTTCCTGGGTGCCGTCGGCGAGGTAGGCCACCAGACCCCGGCCGGACGAGGCGGCGTCCACCGCCGCAAGCGGCCCGGACGGGAACTGGGCGGCGGCCGCGGCCTCCCAGTCGGACGGCCCCTCCGCTACGGCGGGCTTCTTCGCCGGAGCCTTCCGGGCCCCCGACGGCGCCGCCGGACGCGACGACCTGGTACGGCGCGGCGCAACCGCTGAACCGGTCGCGGGGGCGGTCTGGCGGGGAGCAGCGACCGGAGCCACCGGTTCGACGGGCGCTGCCACACCGGGCTCCTCCGTGACCGGGACGGCGGCTGCTGCCAGCCCGGCCGGAGCGTGGGTGCACCAGCCGCCCACGTGGACCGGGCGGCCCTGCGAGCGGTACAGCGTCGCACGGCCACATCGCACACACGGCGCGGGCGCGGCCATCAGCAGCGATCCGTCCGGGTTCTGGTCCAGCATCACCGGCTGCGCCACCGGCGCCGGCTGCCCGGCCACCGGAGCGGCCGTGAAGGCCTCCGGCACCGCGGCCCGGACGGCGGGCTCCGGATCGGGCGCAGCGTCGGTGCGCACGAGGCCGGCGGCCTGGGCGCGGCGCAGCAGCCACTCGGTGGGCTCCACGGTGCCGTGCTGGAGCGCCAGCGTCGCGAGGAACCGGATGTAGATCTCGCGCTTGGGCGGCCGGGGCTGCGCCGTCCCGGCCTCCCAGCGCACGATCGTCTCCCGCTGGGTCTCCAGCGCCGCGGCCAGCTCCTCCTGGGTGTATTCGCCCAGCTTGCGCAGCCGCTCCCGCTCGGCCGGGACCGGCAGGTCGTCCACCGAGCGCGGCCGCGCGAGCAGCGCGTCGGTCGACGCGAACAGGTCGTCAGCCACACTCCACCTCCTACACAAACACTTGTTCGAAAGTGACATTTCGGAGTAGGCCAGAAGCGTCCGCCTCTCGATCACCAGTCGTTAGACTCCGGGGTTCGGATGCTGCCGGTGGACGGGAAGGCCAAGTCATGGACGACGGCTCTTGGGCAGGCTGGCCAGAACGGTGGGCCGGCACGGACTGCGACGTGCGGACGGCCGTGGGCGCGATCGCACCGGAGGTCAAGGACGAGTTCAGGTACGACGAGGTCCCCTGGCGGCGATTCCGACACTTCTACGGCCCGGGCGAGGAGATCCCCGGCCTGCTCGCCACGCTCGCGTCCGGGGATGCCGAAGCCGCTGACGGGGCCCTGCGGCAGCTTTGGACGAATCTTCACCACCAGGGCGGCACGATCGCGGTGGGAGCACTGGCGGTGCCGTTCCTGCTCCGGACCGCGACGACCGGGCATCCCGGGCTCCGCGCGCAAACGCTTCACCTGGTCGCCGAGATCGGCCGGTGCCAGCACATCGGGAACGGATCGCGCAAAGGCCTGCTCCAAGTCGCCGAGGAGCCGCTGATGGTCGAGGGCAGCACGATGTGCCCGGTGGACTGGACGATCCAGGCCGCCCGTCTGGCGGTCACGGACGACCTGCACCTCCTGCTCCCGCTTCTCGACGGCCCCGCCCCCGAAGTCCGTTCCATGAGCGCCTACGTCCTGGCGGCGGCGACCGACGAGATCCCACGCGTCTCCTCGGCCCTGCGGTTCAGGCTGGCGAACGAAGACGACGCGATGGTCCGGGTGAGCCTGATCCTGGCGATCGCCCAGCTCGCCCGCGAACACCAGGACGACCGCGCTCCCGGGTGGGCCCGGGACCTCTGGTCGGACCCGGGACGACCGCCCGAGGTCCGCATCGGCGCCGGCCTGGCCTGGCTGTGCCTGGTCACCGACCCTGCCCCTGACGAGCTCCGCACCCTCCTCACCGACCCCGCCATTCGCCGGTACGACGACCTGCTCCAGCCGGTGCCGTGGCTCACCTGGTGCGACGCTCCCGGTTTCGCCCTGCGCAGCTGCATCGACGAAATGCTCACGTCGAACACCCCCACAGCGGTGCCCGACGACCCCTGGGGTGGAGGGCTGTCAAGCTGAGGAATGCAGGGGCCAGCCAGGGGGAGTTCACGAGTCGGTTCTGCCAGTGGCGTTCAGGTCTGGCCGGAGATCGATTCCCACCCTGGGGTTGATCGTTTCCCAGATACACTCCGTGAGTGCCTCTGACGCGTTCGGACATGGTCGATGTGAGATTGGCGCTCGACCTCGTGGGCTCGGAGCTGCAGGTGTTCCCCGTGGGCAGGGCAACGGTCGCGGTCGGAACCGTGGCAACTGTGATCATCGCGGAGGCCGTGGACGATCCGCTGGCCGGCGGCGTGTGGAATGACCAGGAACTGCGCTTGCGGGGTTCCGTGCCTGCGCTCGCCGCCTCCAGGCTGACCGGGCGGCAGCCTTTCGCGGGGACCGAGCCGGATCGGGATCTGCCGGTGTACCTCTTCGTCCGGGTGGCCGAGCTCTGTGCCTATGTCGGCCCCGTCCGCCATTCGCGCAGCAGTTGGGTCGATGGCGAGCTCTACAGCTGCCACCTGCGAATCGACCCGCCGTTGAGCCGCGAGTTGCTCGGCACGGTCCGTCCGTCGGCCACATCACCCAGCCTGCCGAGCCTTGATTGGCTCGACCATTCGGTCTCGGAGCCGGGTAAGGCCCTGGAACTCTTCATCACAGGCTGGTACCCAGAGTCAGGCGAGCCGCCGGCAGTCGCAGAGATACCCCGCTCCATTCCCCCGGCCCTGGCCGACTTCTATCGCCTTGCGGAGAGGCGCCCGGCCATCCTGGGTGGCCAGAACCGGATCGAGCCGGTCGACACCGTGCGTCCCGACAGCAGTGCCGGCTACCTGGTCTTCGCCGTTGAGAACCAGGGCGGGTGGGAGTGGTCGATTCCGTGGGATGTCGACGCCTCGAACACCGACCCGGCGGTGTGGATCAACGAGACGGACAGGCCGGTCCCGGAGCAAGAACCACTGAGCAGATTCCTCTTGCAGTTCTCGCTCTACGAGGCAGCGATGACCGCCTCCTACAAGGCCTTCCCCCGAAACTTCCCCAAGCGGTTGCTGCCCAGCGTGGAGAGCCGCCTACAGCGCGTGCCGCTGCGAACGTTCATGTCCCCCATCGCTCCAACCGAGTTCCTCGTCGGGCCGGGCGTCGTTGCCCTCATCACGCCAACCTGGCAGAACGAGGACGAGGTCGACGTCTGGATCGGCGCCCTCCACCGCAACGCACTGCAGCCACTGCGCGAACTCGGCGTCGAGTGGCAGCGCTTCGACGGGTAGGCCTCGTGGCGTTCGCCGAGCAGTGGGCCGCCCCTGACTGCCGGGGGCGTCCCGCGCTGCCACGGCTGCGCCAAACAGGCTGTCCGTGATCCAAAAGAGCGGCTCCACTCCGAGTGGAGCTCCGTCAGGCGGGCAGCCGCGGACGCGCAACTGGCCGAGCACGGGGTGGAGTGGGCGTAGCGCGGCACGAGTGGGGCTACTGGGCCTCTGATGGGCGTGGCCGGCTCGTGCTACGCGGCCGTCATGCCCATCGGGGCCAGGCGTCAGTGGGTCTTCAGCCACCAGTCGGCGACGGCGACCAGGACTGGGGCGGGGGTGGCAGCCAGGGAGAGCAGGGCGGTACGCCCGATCTCGTGGAGGATCGAGGTTCCAGCAGGGGCGGGTACGGCGTCCGTTGCCGTGTCGGCCTCGGCCTCGGCCTCGGCGTCGGCGTAGGCGTAGGCGTAGGCGTCGGCGGGCTCGGACTTGCGGGTGACGTCGTCGTTCATGGCGGGTGTCCTTGTCGGTGGTCGGTGGTGTTGGGATGCCGGGCCCGGCGTCGGTCTCGAATGTGGCATCTGGGCGTCCGGGGTGTCCCAAGTTGCGGGCGGAGAGGGCATGGTGAGCACTACGCTGCTGGTCAGCGGTGGTGGGTCACGGGTGCCCGGCGGCCCGGTTGCGGGCGGGACGGGCACGCGCGGGCGAGAGGCGGGGCGGCGGGCGATGCCGGAGAACGAGTTGGAGCTGGGTCCGAGGCGGCGAGCGCTGCACGGTGTGCTGTTGGAGCTGAAGGAGCGGGCCGAGCAGGAGCGCAAGGCTCAGCAGGCCCTGTGCGGGCAGCTGGAGTTGGAGAAGGCAGTACGGCGCACCGGGCGGGCCGGGACGGAGAGGTTCGCCGGGAAGCGGATCAGTTCATGGGTGCCGCCGGCCGGTCGTGCAGGCGAGGCGCAGATTCCGCAGGACGCCGAGGTTCTGCTGGCGGTGGTAGCAGTGTGGTCTGCGTGGGCCGGGGACCCCTCGCTGGCGGCTGATGGCCGGGTGGAGGAGCGGTGGCTGCGCGCGGAGCGTGCCCGGTGGGAGCGGCTGCTGGACGGGGCCCGAGCAGAGCGTGAGGCTGCCCGCATGGCCGCTGGCGGCGATGCCGCCGCGCAGGGCCAGGTGCGTGCCGCTGAGTGGGCCGCAGCCCTGGAGGCGTACCGGCGACGGGTGCGGGAGGTGCATTGGCGGCTGAACCTCGATGTTCTGGGCGCTTCCGGCAGCGCCGGTGAGCAGCCGAAGATCGAGGTGCGTCAGGTGTTCATGCCGCAGTCGTGTCGCCCGCACGTGGCCAACGTGCCGGGTGAGGTGCGTCGGCTGCTGGCAGCGGGCGAGTTGGCGGACACCGACCTGCCACCGGGGATGGAGGCCAAGACTGTCCGAGCTCTGCAGGAGAGCTACCGGGCGCAGCCGACCCGGCCGGTGCTGGAGGTATTGGCGGGCGAGGCGGGTCGGCGGGTAGTGGTGTTGGGTGATCCCGGTGCGGGGAAGTCGACGCTGGCGAAGTACACGGCGCTGGCGCTGGCCGGTGCGTTGGAGGATTTGCCGGCCGAACTCGCCGGGCTTGACGGGTTGGTGCCGGTGGTGGTGGAGCTGCGGCAGTACGCGCAGGCGCAGTGGCGTGATCGGACGATCGAGGACTTCCTGGAGCATGTGGACCGGCAGGACCGGATGTGTCTGACCCGGCCCGTGCTGGAGGGTCTGCTCGCGCAGGGGCGTGTCCTGGTGTTCTTCGACGGTCTGGATGAGGTGTTCGACCCGGCTGTGCGTGCGCAGACCGCTCGGCGGATCACCGCTTTCGCTGCCGATCACGCGGGCGTTCGGGTGGTGGTGACGTCGCGGGAGTACGGCTACCGGGCGGGTGAGTTCACCGCGGCGGGGTTCACGCAGGTGATGCTCCAGGACCTGGAGCACGGGCAGGTCGAGCAGTTCATCCGTCGCTGGTACACCGCAGCACATCCGGAGAACCCTCATCTGGCATCCCAGCTCACCCAGCGTCTGCTGGGTGCGGTGCGGGGAGTGCGGGCGGTGGCGGAGCTGGCCGGCAACCCGCTGCTGTTGACCGTCCTGGCCTCCATGGGACTCGGGAAGACCATCCCCCGCGAGCGGCGCGAGGTCTACGCCCACGCGGTGGAGGTGCTGATCGAGCAGTGGGACAAGGACGCCAAGTTCCTCACCCCCCACTCACCTGTCACCGGGGAGGCCGCCCAGGCACTGGAGTGGCTCAACGTCGACAAGCGCCTCCTCCCCGGCGCAGGCCATCGACTCCGGCCTGCCGGGCGGGTTCGTGCTCTGGCGGACCGAGACCGACGGCGAGTTCCGCGAACAGGTCCGGTGCGAGGACGAGTTCTGGGACCAGGAGTACAACCCGATCTTCCCTGACCCTGGCGGGCTGCTGCCCTGGGCAGCAACAGCAACCACGCCTATTGTTGCTGGCTGACCACCGGGCCGAACCCGGAGCAATGGCCGGTGGCGATCTTCGACTGTGGTGGCCTGGACGGCAAACTCGACCTCTACGACGGTGGCTTCGCGCAGTTCGTGGCGACCGTCCTCACCGGCGGCTACACCCACGAGGACGAACTGCGGGTGATCCCGGACCCGGAGGATTGGGGGCCCGCTCGGCGGCGCCCGCTGTGGACGCCCGCCTACGACTGGGACCGCACGCGGTAGGGCGAGCAGTGGGGCGTCGCGTCGTGGTTCGTCGAGTCGTGGAACGATCCCACCTGAGCGCTGTCGATGCCCTGGGTGCGGCGCTGAAGCTTGTTGCTGAAGGCCGGGGTCGGACAGGGCGATGTGCGGTCTGACCTGCGGTTCCACGCGCTTCGGACGACAAACCTCACAGCCCACCTCCATCGAGCGCTCCGAGCTTCCACGGCGGGCAGAGTCTCGTGCAGCAGACGTACCTCCCGCCGCGGGGCGCCGGCCTGTTGGCGGGGCAGCACGACCGGCGCGGCGGCGGGCGGGTGCTCCGGCTCGGCGGCGGCCGGCACCGCGAGGACGGGCTGCTCCTCGCGGTCGTCGCCGGGGGCCGGGGATTCGCCTCGCAGGGCGGAACTGTCGTCCTGCTCGTCGTTCTGGTCGTCGTCGGCCGGCGGTGTCGTCGCCTCAGACGTCGAGCCGCTCGCGCATGCGGCGGTCAACGCGCTCGCGTTCGGTGAGGTCGGGCCAGCGGGCCTTGTCCCGGATCTCCTGGGCGCTGACGACGATGCGGTGGCTGTAGGAGGGCAGCCGTAGGGACAGCTCCTTGAAGGCGGCGACCGAGTCACCGTTCTCCGTCTCCTCCAGGTGTCGGCACCGACGTGGACGGCGGAAGTCCCTACCTCCCCATCGCTCCCTCGGTCACGCACCTGATCGAGTCCCACGCCCTGACGGACGCCGTCTCCGTCTGGAGGCCCTGGCCTATCGCCGGTGCCGCTGTGGCCGCTGGGGTTCTCGACGGACTCGTCGAGGTGCCGGAAGCCTCCCGGGAAACCTCACGATGGCGGCTTTCGGACTCCGTCGCAGTCTTCGACAGTGAATGCTGGGACCGGGAGAGCCCAGGTCGGCGCGTGCGCATTTGGTCCCGTGACGACTTCGGCTATCGCCAGGTCCGGGGAGCCATCGAGCGCGCGTGACGGCCGGGCAGCCGACGCGACGGTGGCGAGCCGCGACACACGCCGCTGTACCGGATAGCGCGACGCTGACAGGAAGGACACGGGTCCGGATTGCTCTGTGGACGATGTCGATGACACCGAGAAACAGGTACGGATAACACATCGTCCCGCTCGCCGAAGTCCACGACTCCGGCGGCTACGCCTGGACCCCCGAACGCCGCGAGGCCTACGCCAACGACCAGGGATCACCTTTGACCCTCGTCGCCGTCACCGCCAAGTCCAACCGCGCCAAGGGCGACAAGGACCCCGCCGACTGGCTCCCCCCACTCGCCGGCCCCGTCCACTGCCGCTACGCCTCCGAATGGGTGTCCACCAAACCCGTTGGAACCTGGCCGCCGACCAGAGGGAGCAAGACGCCCTGGCCCGCATCGCCCAGGACTGCATCGACACCGAAGTCGCCTACGAGAGCGCACCGTAGTCGTGCCCGAGCCGGTGGCCCTCCATGCCCTGTGGAGGGTTCGGCCGGCCAGAGGTGGGGCGGGCCGGCCGGTGATCCCCGCGGCTTCAGAACGGGGGCTCGTCGTACCAGGAACCGTTCCAAGGCACGGGCGGCCGGGACTCCCCGCGCCGGATGCGGCCCGCCGCGCGGCGGCGGCCGGGCCTCAGCCGGGCAGGTCCGCCCGGTCCACCGCGGGGGAGTCGGTCGGCGCACCCTGGGCGGGGGCGCCCGGACGGCCGTCGGCCCAGGTCAGGGTGGAGACGAGGGAACGGAAGGCCGTCCGGTAGGTCCGTGGGCTTGTGCCCGTGTGGTGCTGGAAGTGGTGGCGCAGGTTGGCGGGTGTGCCGAGCCCCGTGCGGGCGGCGATGCGTTCGACCGGCTCGTCGCCCCGTTCCAGCAGGCGCTGCGCCAGCTGGATGCGCGCGCGGAGCAGGTACTGAAGCGGCGGCAGCCCGGTCTCGGTCCGGAAGCGCCTGGTCAGGCCCCGAACGGTGAGTCCGGCGTGGTCGGCGAGGTCGTTCAGCGTCAGCGGGCTGTCCAGGTGCGCCTCCAGCCACCGGAGCGTGGGTCCGAGGCGGGAGCCTGCCGGGCCGGGCTGGTGGGCGGCCCGGGTGGGCCCGGCCGGTTCGCCGCGTTCGTGGAGCTCCAGGAAGACCTGCCGTTCCGTCTCGACAGCAACCGGATCGCCGTGGTCCAGCGTGATCAGCCACAGGCACAGGTCGACACCGCCGAGCACCCCCGCCGCGCTGTGGAACGGGGCCGCCTCCGTGACCGAGCCCTCCGGATCGACCGTGATCCGGGGGTGGCGCCCGGCCAGTTCTGCGGCATACCGGCGGCCGGTCGCGGCCCGGCGACCGTCCAGCAGCCCGGTGGCGGCGAGGGTGAACGTCCCCGTCCCGATCGCGCCGATCCGGCTGCCCCGGGCCGCCGCGGCCCGCAGTGCCTCGGCAACTCCGGGCGGCGGGTCCGCGCGGAAGCCGTCGTGACCGGGGAGCAGTACCGTGTCCGCGTCCTCCAGCCCCTCCAACCCCCAGCGCGTGTCGAGCCGGAACGGCGCCGGCCCGCCCGTCGTACGGAAGCCGGGCCCCGCGCAGTACCGCACCTCGTACCCGACGTGCGGGTGATGGCGTGCGGCGCTGCCGAAGGCGACTCCCGGCGCGGTGAGCTGGTGGCCCGGTACGCCGTCGAGGGCGAGAACAGCGATGACTGACATGTCCAGAATTTAGCCCAGGGTGACATCGGGGCCGCTGTTGCGGGCGCGGGCCGGTGCGGAGGATGGGCGGTACGCGGCACCCGAGGTGAGGGGACGCCCGGCTGCGGTGCCCGTACCGCCGGTGCACCCGTCTCACGGTCGCACATCCGCATCTGCCAAGGCGTGCTTGCGCCCACCCCGAAGGAAGGACCTTCCATGCCCATCAGTTCCCTGGCGCGCCGAGCGGCGCGCGTCGCCACCGTCGCCCTGGCCGCGACGGTGTGCGCCACCGCCATGACCGGCAGCGCCGGAGCCATCGTCAACGGGACGGACGCCACGGCGCGCTACCCGTACATGGCCTCGATCCCGTTGTCGGCTCCGACGCAGGGCCTGGCCGACGGTGTCTGCGGCGCGACCCTGATCCACCCGCAGTGGGTACTGACGGCGGGCCACTGCCTCGACCCCGAGATCGGCGTGGTCCTGGACGGCACCGTCCGGATCGGCTCGGACCGGCGCAAGTCCGGCGGCACCGTACGCACCATCCAGAAGACGATCACCCACCCCGGCTACGGCATCGGCACCGGCGGCGGCGGCGCCAACCAGGACGATCTCGCACTGATCCGGCTGGACCGCCCGGTGAGCGAGGAGCCCATCCGGATCGCCGACCGGGCGGCCCGGCCCGGTACGCCGACCCGCCTGCTCGGCTTCGGCAGCGTCGCCAACGTTGACAACCCGCAGCAGGCCGAGTTCGCGAGCCGGCTCCAGCAGTTGGAGACCCGCCGGGGAGCCGTCGACGAGTGCGCCCCCGGCCGGGCGGGGTGGCTTCGCCTCTGCACGGTCAGCCAGGTGCCGGGCGCCATGGCGTGCTTCGGGGACTCCGGCGGCCCGCAGCTCCAGAAGGGCCGGGGCGGCCGCTGGGAGCTCGTCGGGACCACCTCGGGCGACGGGGACACGGACCCGACCTGCTCGACGGGCCCGGGCCTCTACACCAGCGTCCCGGCGTACACGGATTGGATCTGGAAGACGATCCACCAGTACGGCTGATGCCCGCCGGCGGTGCCCCGGCGCCACCGGGGCACCGCTCGCCTGTCCGGTTTCGGGTATCTTCCGGGTATGTCGGTCATCGCCGTCCTCGTGCCCGACGGGCTGCCCGGACACCACCTCACCACCCCGGGGCTGGTGTTCGGTACCGCGGCGCGAGAGCACCCTGGCGTGGCCTACGACGTGCGGCTCTGCGCCGCTCCCGGCCCGCTGGGCATCGGCCTGCCGGCGCCGCTGGCCATCGCCGTGCCGCACGGCCTCGAAGGCCTCGCCGACGCCGACATCGTGCTGGTGCCCGGCCGCGACGGTGTTCCGCTGGAGCCTCCGCCCGTGGTCCTGGACGCACTGAGAGCCGCCGCGGCCCGGGGCAGCCGGATCGGCGCGATCGGCGCCGGGGTGTTCACCCTCGCCGCCACCGGCCTGCTCGACGGCCGGCGCGCCACCACCGGCTGGCGCCACACCGAGGAGCTGGCCCGGCGGTACCCCCGGATCGAGGTCGACCCGGTCGGTGCGGCCGTCGCCGACGGCCCCTTCCTGACCTCCGCCGGGATCTTCGGCGGGATGGACGTGTGCCTGCACCTGCTGGCCGAGGACCACGGCGAGCGGACGGCCGGCGAGACCTCCCGGGAACTCCTCACGCCCCTACTGCGGCACGCCGACCGCGTCCAGGAGTGCATCGACCGCGAGCTGGCCGACAGCGCGGGCCTCGAACCGACCCTGCGCTGGCTGAAGGCCCGTCTCCACCTCCCGCTGACCCCCGCGGACCTCGCCGAGCACGCCGGGATCAGTGTCAGCAGCCTCAACCGCCGCTTCCGCGCCCAGGCCGGCGTCAGCCCACCGCAGTACCTGCTGCGCCTGCGGCTGGATCGGGCCCGCGAACTGCTCACGCAGACCGACGAACCGGTGGAACGGGTGGCGGCGCTGACCGGATTCGCCTCGGCCGCCAGCCTTCGGCAGCACTTCGCCCGGCTGACCGGCACCACACCGCGCTCCTACCGCGCGCGACACCGGGCGGTCTCCGGGGTGCCCGGCCCCGGGTCTACGCGGTAGCCAGCACCCGGGCGAGCGCCGCCCGGCCGGCGGCCCCCCGCGCCTCGACCGCTGCCGCCCAACTCAGTGCGGTGGCTGGGAGCGCTGTGCGTACAAGGCAGTCGCCGTACTGACGGCCCGCCAGGTCAGCTCCGTTCTCGTGTGCAGCTCGCCGGGAGAGCCAGTCAGGCGTAGGGACGTCAAGTCGCCGTCGATGGCCTGGACCTCGCGGTTCAGCTGAGCGAGGGAACCCTTGAGGTCGCCGTGGGCGAGGGCGCTACAGGCCCTCCGGACCCATTCCAGGTAGCTGCTGGTGTCGACGCTTGCGCCGGCGCTGTTGCGGATGCGCCCTGGTAGATGGCGGCCGGCTTCACGGACGACTTCCGCGTAGCCGGGAAACCGCAGCGCCTTCTTCAGCTCCCTGGGGTCGTTGTGAGGGCCGCCTGCTGCCAGGAGCCGGTCAACGAGGTCCTGGTACAGGTCCTGCTCGCTTCTTGGCTCGGGCAGTGCGGCGCCGGTGGCCGTCGGGCGCAGGGTGTTGGCGTCGGCCGCCAGTTGGCGGAGGTTGTGGTGGTTGCGGTTGTCGTCGTTCTGCAGGGCCAGGCGTCGACGTATCCGCTCGTAACGCGAGGTGGGAGCCAGCAGCCACACCGCGCGGGCGCTGTTCTCCAGGGCCCCGCGCAGGAGCGTGGAGGAGCCGTAGGAGTACAGGAGCAGGGTCATCCGCTCGGTGTCCTCGTACTGGGTCAGGGAAGACCGCAGGCAGTGGAGGTGGTCCACCGCTGCCTGGATGGCGTGCTGGGCGCTGTGGGAGACCTGGTAGGGGTCGGTCCTGGCGTCGTCACCGGCGAGGGAGCTGCCCGGGGGCACTCTCCAGTGCATCTCCCGCAGCGGCTCGTACTGGAACAGGAAGTTGTCGAGGGTCTGCACGGTGGCGCGCAGGTGCGCGGTGACGTCGTCGTCCATGCTCAGACCCTACGAAGACGGACGAGTGCGGGTGGGGGAATTTCGGCGGCCCGGCTCCCGGCAATGGCTGGCCAGGACACGGGCCTTCGCCGTGGTGAGAAACGGATTGTCGGAGGGTCAGCGCTCCAGCTGGTGTCGCAGGTTCTCGGCGATCCTGGTGTAGAGCGTTGCGTCTACGCCTCCTCACCGACACTGTCCACGCCTTTCGCTGGTGCGGCGGGGCTTGGGCTTGTTGGCCCTGCGTCGTCCCATGGCCGGTCAACGACCGCCCGGCCCTCACCGGGCGTCGGCCAACCGGAGGACACCTCGGAGTGATCCGGCCTCGACGCAGCGGACGGGCGGCCGGGCTGTGTACGGGCCCGGCCGCCCGGGGGCTTCACCGTGCGGCGCCCGGCCCGTGGGGGTGTTCGTGCCGGGCGGTGCGGAGCAGGCGCAGCCGCGCGCCCTGGTAGGGGCGCTCAGCGGGTTCAACGAGCGGGCGCCCGGTTGGGCAACGGCAGGTCAGCCGGCCGTGGTGGCGCGGGCGGCGATGGCCTGGCGCAGCCGGTCGGCGAGGGCTGCGTGCTCGGCGGGGGTGTAGGCAAGGACGCCGTTGCCGAAGGCCAGGGCCTCGAACTGCTGCTGCTCGTAGGGGACGCCGTGCGGGAGGCGGGCGATGTGCCAGTGGAGGTGGCTGTTGCCGGCCTGGGAGCCGAGGGAGAACAGGTAGGTGCGTTCGCCGCCGAGGACGTCCTCGGCGGCCAGGGCGACCAGGCGCACGGTGCGCATGATGGCGAGGTAGTCCTGCTCGGTGAGGTCGGTGACGACGTGCTCGAGGTGCTGCTTGGGGACGACCAGGAGCTTGCCGGGCAGGACCGGCCACTTGTCGAGGAAGGCCAGGTGCTGCTCGGTCTCGTGGACGATCTCGTGCGCGTAAGCCGGGTCGCCTTCGACCAGGCGGCAGATGAAGCAGGGCCCGTGCTGGACCTGCTCGCTGTAGGTGGTCGTGTCCATCGGCTGGCGTTCCATACGCTTCCTCTTCCCGCGTGGGCCCGCCGGGGCGGGCGGTAGTCGGTGGCGGGTCCGGCGCCGCGAGGCAGGCTCTCGGCGCCGGACCAGGCGGTCAGATCGGCTGGGTGGGGTCGTCCAGCCAGGCGTGCCAGCCGCGGGGTGACGGTGAGTCCGAGGCGCTCGATGCCGGGCTCGCCTGCCTCGTGCCACCAGGCGAGGGTGCTCTCGAAGTCCGGCCACAGGCGGCGGCCGCCGTACTGGCGGACCAGGTGCTCGTCCTCGCCGTCCCGGAAAGTCGTCGCCGACCAGGCCGGGGTGGTGAGGGAGTAGAGCCACAGGGTGCGGGCGCCATCGTCGTGCCGCTGGATCGCGTGGACGACATCGCGCAGGCGCAGGCCGGAGGCGAGCGGGAACGGGTCGAACTTGCCGTGCGCGGGCAGCGTCGCGGTGGTCGCGGTCTCGGCAAGGGCGCCGCCGTCGGCGGGGTTCTGCGGCCATCGCAGGCGTTGGGAGCGCATCTTCATGAACTCCACCGGCTGGAGGAACGGCCCGGACGCGGTGCCGTCGCCGGCCACGGTGAGGCGGACCAGGGCGTCGGCGTTGGAGTAGTGGGTGCCGAACGGGGCCAGGATCAGCCCGCCGGGGCGCATCTGCTCGATCCACGCGTGTGGGATCTCGCGCAGTCCGTAGGTGGCGGTGATCCGGTCGTACGGGGCTCCGGCCAGGTGGCCGAGCACGCCGTCCCCGCAGGCGACGGTCGGTCGGTAGCCGGCCCGCCCGAGCGCGGCGCGGGCCTGCGCCGAGACTTGCGGGTCAAACTCGACCGTGGTCACGTTCGCGTCGCCGAGCCGGTGACTCAGCAGCGCGGCGTTCCAGCCGGTGCCGGTGCCCTGCTCCAGCACCCGCATCCCCGGCTCGACCTGGAGGTCGTCCAGCATCGAGGCGACCAGCGACGGCATCGAGGCGGAGCTGGTGGGCACCGTGCCGGGCTCGGCGCCCTGGTGCTCGCCGTCGTCCCACTGGGTGACGATCGGGATGTCCGCGGCGGCCACCGCCAGCCAGCCCTGCTCGTCCTCAGTCCGCGCCAGGGGCCGACTCTTCCCGGTGGCCATGTCGTGCGCCCAGATCAAGGCCGGCAGGAACAGCTCGTGCGGGACGGCGTCGAAGGCCGGCACCCACGCGTCGGCGACGGGGAAGGACCGCCCCGGCGCGGGGCGCTCCTCCTGCTCGGGTGCGAGCGTCACTTGCGGTGTCCCCCGTCTCCGGGCGGGGTGCTGCCGTCAGGGGACGGCGGATCGGACGGCGGCGTCCACGGGGTGCCCGGGTGCCCGTCGCCCCCGCCACCCCCGTCGCCGCCCGAGCCTCCCCCACCGTGGCCTCCGTCGATGTCCATACCGACCTCCTTGCCGTCGCTGTGATGGTGCCCTCCCGGTGCCCGGGAGGAGTAGAGGTGCGCCCCGGCGCACCGGGGCACTGGTGGGCCTACGCGGGGTTGGGAGAGCGGGTGCGCAGATCCGCGTGGACGGTCTTGCCGCGCGGCTCCAGGGTCACGCCCCAGTGCCCGCCGGTGAGATGGTGGACCAGGGCCATGCCGCGGCCTGACACGGCGGCGAGGCCCGCGTCGATCAGGCAGGGTTAGGCGCGGGAGCCGTCGCGAACGCTGATCCGCACGCACCGGCCGGTGATCCGCTCGACGGCGACCGTCATCTTCCGCCGGCACCCCGTCCTCGCCGCGTTGCCCGCCAACTCGCTGACAACCAATTGACCCGGGAACGGCGAGGGGCCCGCAGGGGTGTGCAGGTGCTCTCCGGCGGCGGTGCCGCCCGGGATGGAGGATACGGGCCGGGCCGGTAGAGGTTGGGGCGGTCAGAAGGGCGGGTTGTCGGGGTCCCCGTCACCGAAAGGGGTCTGGAAGTTGCCCAAGGTGAGAACCTCCTGCTACGCAGACGGCTGGCCCAGTTCGAGACCGACTGAGCGTTGAGTATTCGTACCCCGCGAAGTCGGAGTCTCGCTCACCCGGACCTCACGGTGGCCCACCTCGTTCCGAGACCAGATCCGCACACGACGACTCGGATTCTCCCGGTCCCAGCTTTCGCTGTCGAATACTGCGACCGAGTCCGAAAGCCGCCATCGTGAGGTTTCCCAGGAAGCCTCCGGCACCTCGACGAGTCCGCCGAGAGCCTCGGCGGCCGAAACTGCAGCAGAACCGGCGACAGGCCAGGGCCTCCAGACGGAGACGGCGTCCGTCAGGGCATGGGACTCGATCAGGTGCGTGACCGAGGGAGCGACGGGGAGGTAAGGACTGCCGCCGTCCACGTCAGTGCCGACACCTCCATCGGTGTGAAGCAAGTCCCGGCACGGCTTCGACACGCGTTCTCCGAGCCACTCGAAGTACCACCCGCCTCGCACGGGATCCTGCCAGGCCCCTGTCTTCACGCCGAAGTGGTCGAATTCCCAGCTACGGGCCGTCTCGTACCGCGCCCCGTCCAGGGTCCAGCTGTGTCGCACCTGGTAGCGCAGGCCGCCGAATCGCTGCTCGAAGCCCTCGCATCGGATGATGAGTTCCATGGGGGCTGGGACGAGACGGCCCGTGCGGTCCCGCACTCGCCACATCTCGATCGGGACTTCGAACCTGACCGACCTCTCACGGCGGCCCGTACGGCGAAGGAGATCCTGTGCCCGCTCCGACAGTTCGGAGGGATCGTCCAGGATGTGCATCCTGTACTTCATTTCCAGAGGTGGCGAACAGCAACAGGATCGGCACCTTATCGCGAAGCTCTCGGCCTGAACCAGGAGGCCGCTCCACAGCTGTCATCAGCATGCCGCCGACGGCGTGAACTGCTCAGATTGATATTCAACGTGTCGCAGGTGCGGATACCAGGTGGTCGATACCAGCTGGTCTCGACCAATTTTTCGGGTCCTCATCAAACGGCGGGGTGTGTCGGTGCTGCTCGGGAGTGGAAAGGCAGATCCTCGGCAGGTGGCCGGCTGAGGCGCGCCGCTGGTGGTGCAGGATTCGCTGCGCGCCCGCCTGTTCCCGTGGTCAGCGTCGTTTGAGGCCGTTGAGGAGGTAGTCGATGCGGGCGGCGGTGTCGTCCGGGTCGAGTGGGCCGGTTCCGAGCAGGAGGCGGTAGTAGACGGGTCCGAAGAGGAGTTCGACCATGGTTCGGGTCGGGACGTCGGTGCGCAGTTCGCCGGCTGTGACGGCCTGGTCGAGGCGGTCCTGCCAGGCCTTGTTGCGGGGTTCGAGGAAGTCGGTGCGGAGGTCTTCGGCGAGTCGGGGGTCGCTCTGGGCGTCGGCGACCAGGCCGCGCCAGATGATTCCGAGGTCGGCGCCGAGGGCCCGGATGACTCCTTGTGCGGCGGCGGTGATGTCGGCGGTGATGTCGCCGGTGTCCGGGACGCCGGAGAAGGGCCCGGTGCGGTCGTTGAGGGCTTCGAGGACGACGGCGGCCTTGCTGGGCCACCAGCGGTAGATGGTCTGTTTCCCGACCCCGGCGGTGTGGGCGATGCCCTCGATGGTGACCCGGGCGTAGCCGTCGCGGACGGCGATGTCGAGGGCGGCGTCGAGGATGGCGCGGTGGGCGCGCTGGTTGCGGAGGTCCGGATTCGGGGCTGGCGGCATGGTCCGGAGTATTCCACGAGACGTCACGTGCCGTCTTGACGTGATCGTCCTGCGCGGGGAACATGGTTCCCGCGAGGCGAGACGAGACGGTACGTCACGAGACGAGACGGTGCGGGTTGCCGTACGGGGGAAGGCCGTTTCCGTCACGGGGGATCGCCTCGGTAGCTCACGGGCGAGGTCTGTCCGCTGGCAATCATTCCAAGGGGGAACACATGTCGATACGCAAGCGTGCTCGGTCGGTCAGTACGGTGGCCGCGGTTTCTGCCGCGGTGCTGGCGGTCACGGCCGGTACGGCCAGTGCCAAGCCGGGAGTGCCGTACGTCCGCTACGGCGCGAGCGGACTGGCGGCCTACTGTGTGCAGGAGGCCATCGACGACGCACATCTCAACCGGCGGACCAGCGCCGAGCTCATCTCGTCGGACGGCAAGTTCGGCCCGGCCACGCTGGCGGCACTCCAGCAGCTGCAGCGCGACTTCAACCTGGAACCCGACGGTGTGGTCGGCCCGGACACCGGCACGGTGCTGTGGCAGCAGCTCGACGAGTCGATCCGGCAGAGCTACAACTGGGACACCGGCTTCGGGGCGTACGCAAGCTACTGCTACTACGTGCTGCCGACCCACAGCTGACGTCAGCGGCATCAGCACCGAAGGCGCCGGATAACCGGTTCGGTCGCCTGCCGCAGGCCCTGTCGTGGCGCGGTGATGAATCGAATGACCGTCCTGGACGACGGTCCCCGCTCGGGAAGGTCCGGGATCGCCCGGTGTCCGCAGACCGGCCCGCCTGATCCGTGGCCGGCTCCCGGAACTGACGGGCTCGCAGATGCGCTGCCCGCGTCCTGGCAGGTGTCCGAGGCGGGGACCGCCGGAGCATTCGACGCTCCGGCAGACTGGGCCGGTCAGTGGCTGGCCGGGCACGTGATTCCTCGTGCCCGGGGGACCGTGGAGCACGGGGAACAAGGAGAGGTCATGCGCGTCGGCAGGCTGTTTATCACGGCGGCAGGGATCGGAGCGGCCGTGGTGTCGGCTACCGGGTGTGGCAGTTCGGGGGCGGCCAGGAGCGGAGACCAGCAGGTGCCGGTGCCGCCACCGGCGTCTGTCATGGCGTCCCCGTCCAGGCCGTCGCTGCCCGTCGCGAGCGGCCCGGTCCTGCACGGCATCATGCACACTGCGGGGGACTACGGCTTCCAGGCGCAGCTGATCAGCGCGAACACGAGCACCGCGCTGCCGGGGGTTCCGGTTCCGGTGGGCAAGACGGCGGTGCTGATCAGGGTGAAGCTCGGGTCCGATCCGGCGGACCGGACGAGCATCGTCCCGAACCACCAGTCGCTGGCGATCAAGTTCCCTGGCTGCAACAACTGTATGTGGACCGAGAACGCCTCGCCCAACGTGCCGGAGAGTGACCTCCTGGAGGGGACGAAGAGCGGCCGCACCCCCGAGGCGCTCGGGAAGATGGAGGCGAACATGCCGTACTACAAGTACTTCTGGCAGTTCGTGCCGGAGGGAACCGATCTGACGACCGCGCAGTGGTGCACCACCTCCCCCCTGCCGGCCGAGGTGAAGTGCGCTCCGCTGGGCCAGGTGACTCCGCTCACGGCCCATCTGGCCGCGGACGACCTGAACTGACATTTCACTTCGCGTGTCGGTCACGGTGTCCCCCAGGTCACAAGAAGGCCAGGGCAGCGTCGACTTCGTGCAACTCCCCGCTCTGTCGGCCGCCCGCGAAATCGGCTCCGGCTTAGGGCCGATGGTCTCACCCGGCATCGGGCAGCGGTAGCGCAGCGAGCCCTCCTCGTTCCCGGTGTTCACGCAGATCCCCAGTCGGGAGCGCCGGATACCCTCAGAGTCAGCCAGCCGACCACGACCACCGGGAGACGTCCGTGAGCACCCGTCAGAGCCCCGCCCAGGCCGACGACACCGGCCGCTTCGTCACCGTGCCGACGTGGGCCGAGATCCTCGAGCGGCACTTCCCGCCGAAGGACCCGGCCTGACGCGCAAAGCGGGTCCGCCCGGTCGGGTGAAGACGTCCCCGGCCGGGCGACCCGGCTGCTCCGTTCGTCCTACAACCTGTCAGAGGACGTTCCTGGCGTCCTCGGTATGACGAACCACCTGTGCACCACCTCCCCGACCGCGTCCCGGCACCCCTGTGCTGCCCGCCGGCCCGGTTCGCAGCAGAGCCGCAGAGGGGCGGTGGACGGCATGAGTCTGACCTCCGGTCTCAGCTGCCCCCGCACGCCGCTGCGCCGCTTTCTGGATCGGGAGATGTCCGCCGGTCCCAAGTCGCTGCGGGAGAACTTCCGCGCCCGGTACGCCGCCACCCCCGTCCTGATGCCGCCCGAAGGGGTTGGGACCGAGGCCGGCACCCTCGGCACCGCGATCGACCAGCGCCTGCGCCTGGCGCTCACCGCCGCCGGTCCGGACCGTCCGGGATTCGGCACCGTCGGGCCCACTGCCCCGACGGAACGCTACTGGCCAGAGGCCTCCGGAGTGGTGAACAGGTCCTGCAGGGTCTGGGTCGCCAGGTTGAGCAGCCAGGCATGGGCGGGGTCGTCGTCGTAACGCTTGTGCCAGAGCAGATAGAGGGGTACGGGCGGCAGGTCGAACGGCAGCGGCAGCGTGGCCAGGCCCAGCTGCTCGCGGGCGGAGCGGGTGACCGCGTCGGGGAGGGTGACCACGACGTCGGTGTCACGGGCGAGCTGCAGGGCGGTGTCCGTCGCGGGGGCGGAGACGATGACACGGCGCTCGTGGCCGAGGGCGGTGACGACATCGTCGACCGGGTCGCGCAGGCTTCCACGCCGGGAGACGGTCACGTGGTCGGCCGCCGCGTACCGCTCGACGGTCACCGGTCCTTCGGTGAGCGGATGGCCCGCCCGGACAGCGAGGATGATCCTGTCCTGGCCGATGAGGCGGTGATGGATGTCGGGCTGAGACGGCGGTCCGGCGCTGGAGGCCACATCGACCTCACCGCGACGCAGCTCAGGGGTGTCGTGGCCGGGCTCGACCGTCAGACGCATCTTCACCCCCGGGGCCTGGCGGTGCACCGCGGCGACGAGGGCGGTCCCGCAGGCGGTGGTGAGGGCGTCGTGCAGGCGGACGGTGAACACCCGCTCCAGGCTCGCCAGGTCGAGGTCCGTACGGGCGGACAGCAACTGGTGAGCCTGCTGCACCAGGGCGTGGACCTCGGTGCGCATGGCCAGCGCGCGGGGCGTGGGCGTCATATGGCGTCCGGTGCGGACCAGGATCTGGTCGCCGGTGGCTTTGCGGATACGGCCCAGCGAGCGGCTCATCGCCGGCGCGGTGACGTGAAGCCGGTCCGCGGCTCCGGCCACGCTGCCCTCTTCCAACAGCGCGTCCAGAGCGGTGAGCAGATTCAAATCCAATTGCATGACAGTAACTATAGGAGTGGAAATCATGCACTGGTTGGTAACGGTTGAGGATTCTGGCTTGGCGATGCGGGGTCGAGAGGAACGCCCAACACCGGCCTGCTTCTGCGGAATTCCGTCGCCGCTGCTCACTGGGCGTTTCAGCCCCGGCCTCGGCGACGATCCGGCGTTCCGGCCCGGTACCTGGCTGCGTAAGCAGGACAAGGCACGCACCGAGGGCAAGCTGACCGACCACCAGGCCGCGTTCCTGGACGCGCTCACCCGGCACGCCGAGACCGTCACCGGCTGAACCGCCCGGCAAGACCCCGCCGTCCCGGCCCACCCAGGCCGGGACGGCTGTCCGTACCCCCGTGGAGGCACCGCGCGATGACCGACACCACCCGCCCCGACCCCGCCGCTACCCCCGGGCGGCTGGAGCTGGCCCCGCAGAGCAGCCGGCCCGCCCCCGCCGACCGGGACCTGGGCCGCCCGATCCTGGATTCCCCGCTGGTGCGCGGCGCAATGTGGCTGCGCTGGAGTGGCCACGACGGCATCCGCAGCCTCCACCATGGCGCCGACCTGGGCCGCGGCTGGACCGAGAAGGACGTCGACGGCCTGGACGGCTGGGTGGCCCTGGTCGAGGGCCGGGTCGTCCTTGGGGTTCCGCCCGGGCGCCGGCGTTCCGGAGCCGGTCGTGCATGTTGAGGCGTGGGAGGCCGGCGCGACGCTGCACGTCGCCCTCGCCCAGTACCCCCACCACCCCGACCGCGCCCCGGACGAGGACGACGACCAGGAGGACAGGTTGCTCGGCGGCATCCGCCGCCGGGCGGCCGGGATGACCCTGGAGACCATCCAGCAGGCCTTGCACCGGGCCCGGGGGACGATCGTGCCGCCGACCGGTACGCCGACGCTGGAGACGAGAGTGCCCACGCCACCGCGGCCACCGTGTGCGCCGGGTGGCAGCGCGTGCGCGACCACATCGCCGAAACCGGTGTCGGGCGCTACGACCCCGACCACGACGCCGCTCTCCAGCACGCGCTGCGCCGTGAGCGCCACCGACGCGACGTCGCCGAATGCGCCCGCGAGGCAGACCACCAGGCCCGGCAGACCACCGACGCCGCCCACCGCCGCCTCGCCGACGCTGCCGCCCGGCGCCGACGAAGCGCCCACCTCGGCGGCCCCGTACCGGCCATGACGAGCAGCGGAGCGGGAAGCAGGCCGGTCCGCGTACGGGTGTTCGCGGTGCTGGTCCACGACGGCCGGGTGTGTCTGATCCGCCGCCGGCGTCCGGCCGGAGACCAGCTCTCCTTCCCCGGCGGCGTGGCCGAGGACGACGAAGACCCCACCGAGGTGCTGCGCCGGGAACTACTCGAGTAGCTCGGCCTCGACCTGGCGGTGCTGCCCGACCCGCCGGTGCTCCGCTTCGTGGGTACGGGCGTGCTGCCCCAGGTACTGCCGCTGGCGGAGCCCGTGCTGTGCGGGCGGCGAGAGCGGTCACGAGGCTGACCGGGGTCGCTACGGTCCGGCCGACGCTCGAAGGCCGTCGTTCCACAGAGAGACAGAGTCAAGCTGAGGCCGTCCCGTCGGGGTCCCGCGCTGCCTCCTGCCGGAGGAAGTTCGACAGTTCGTCGAGCAACCGTCGGGGCTTCGCGGCCGCATGATCGTCGCCGCACGCCGTCAACAATTCGACGGCCCGGTGCAGACAACGGCGTGCCTCGTCGAAGCGCTTCAGCCCCATCAGGGCGATGGCGAGGTTGTTTCGGGCAGCGCCCTCACCGTGCCGGTCGCCGAGCTGGTGGAACACGGCCACCGCACGGGAGTGGGCCGTGTGGGCCTCGTCGAAGCGCCAGGTGTGGTTGAAGGCCACTCCCAGACAGGTCAGCGCCTGGGCCTGGCTGTGGAGGTCTCCTGTCGCCTCGTAGATCTCTATGGCCCGGCGGTGGGAGAAGACCGCCTCGCCGTAGCGTCCCGCGCCGGTGAGTGCCGAGCCCAGGTTGTTCACGGCACGGCCCTGGCCGTGGAGGTCGCCGATCGCCTCGTGGATCTCCACGGCCCGCCGGTGAGCGGAGATCGCCTCGCCGTAACGCCCCATCGCGTTCAGGGCCGAGCCCAGGTTGGCCAACGCCTGCCCCTGGCCCCGCAGGTCGCCGATCGCCGCGAAGATCGTGAAGGCTTCGGTGTGCGCTCCCGCGGCTTCGCCGAACCGCTGCAGCTGCCGCAGGGTGAGGCCGCCGTTGTTGAGCTCCACGGCCTGGCCGCGGCGGTCTCCCGTCTGCCGGAACACGGTCACGGCCCGGGAGTGCGCCGCCGTGGCTTCGTCGAACCGCCGCACCTCGCGCAGGGCCGATCCCAGATTGCCCAGAGCCTGGCCTTCGCCGTGAAGATCTCCGGCCTCCCCGAGGGCGTCCGCGGCCCGGGAATGGGCGGCGATGGCTTCGTCGAACCGCCGCAGCTGGCGCAGGGCGAGGCCGCGGTTGTTCAACGCGGTGCCTTCGCCACGTCGGTCCCCCGCCTGCCGGAACAGGGCGCAGGCCGTAGCCGTGACGGTGAGCCAGTCGTCGAAGTACCGGCGGAGGTCGAGGAACTGGCCCAGGGCGAAGGCCAGACCGGTACTGGTCTCCGAGTCACCGAGCACGGCCGCGCTTTCGCAGGAGGCGACCAGGTTGGTGTGTTCGGCCTCCAGCCAGGTCAGGGCCTCCGCACGCCCCGGAAATCGCGGCGAGACGGTGGCAGGTGGCGGCTCCAGGTGGGTGGCCGCCGCGGAGGCGGTGTCGCGGTAGAAGGTGAACAGCCGCTCGCGGGCGGCCTCCCGTTCGCCGGCGCTCCGTTCGGCGCAAGCCCGCTCGCCCGCGTACAGGCGGACCAGATCGTGCATCCGCCACCGGGCCGGGACCTGCTCCTCGATCAGGTGGGCCTCAGCCAGCAGGCACAGCAGACCGTCGGCCGTATCGGGGTCGATGCCAGCCAGACGGGCAGCGGCGTCGGTGGACAGGTCGGGGCCGGGGTTGAGCGCCATAAGCCCGAAGATCCCGGCCTGACGGCTGTCGAGCAGCCGGTGGGACAGCTCGAAGGCGGCACGAACGGCCCGGTCGGGGCGCCGCAGTCGGTCCAGACGGGAGTGCTCCGCGCTCAGGTCGGCGGCCAGGGCGGCCGCCGAGCGGGTCGGCCGGGCGGCCAGGATCGCGGAGGCAATGCGCAGCGCCAGCGGCAGGCCCGCGCACAACCGGCCGACGGCGGCGGCCGCGTCCGGATCGTCGACGACCCGGGTGTCGTCGTCGCGGGCGTGCCGCAGGGCCCCGTCGAGGAGGTCGAACGAAGACCGCTCGTCGAGGACACCGAGATCCCGCAGGCGGGCGTCGAGGCCGTCGAGGGTGTGGCGGGACGTGACCAGGGCCGCGGTGATCCCGTCGGTCGGAAGGAGTGGGCGCGCCTGCTCGATGGTGGAGGCGTTGTCGAGGATGACCAGGATCCGCTGCCCCTGTGTGGCGAAGGCGGCCAGCACGCTGCGGTACAGCCGCTGCCGGTCCTGAAGGCCGCCGGGGACGTGTTCGCCGGGGATGCCGAGCGCGCGCAGCAGGCCTTCCAGGGCCCGCTCCGGGGACAGCCGCAGTTCGGGGTCGTAGCCGAAGAGGTCCGTGAACAGCACGCCGCCGGGGAACCAGCCCGGCTCCTTCAGGGCGCGGACCGCGGTCTGGACGACCAGTTCGGTCTTGCCGATCCCGGCCAGACCGGAGACGGAGGTGACGAGCACCGCCCTTCGCCCACCCGGATCGCCCC
Organism: Kitasatospora sp. NPDC059599; assembly: GCF_042735125.1. Taxonomy (NCBI): domain Bacteria; kingdom Bacillati; phylum Actinomycetota; class Actinomycetes; order Kitasatosporales; family Streptomycetaceae; genus Kitasatospora; species Kitasatospora sp. NPDC059599. Next base: position 108,968 of record NZ_JBHWCL010000005.1, read on the forward strand.
CGCCCGGAGCCAGGTCCTCCAGCAGCGCGCCGACCTGGGCGTCGCGGCCGGTGAAGGCCGGAGAAGGGGCCGGCAGGCCGGACAGGGCCGGGGTGATCCGCGGCGGCAGCCGCACGGTGATGTCACGGCCCTGGACGACCGCGGATAAGAAGATCCCTCCGTTGACCGTGTTGTGGACCTCGCCGACCTTCTGAGCCGCGTCCGCGGAACCCATGGCCCCCACCCCCTCGTGGGTCCATGGATACCGTTGCCCGCCATGGGCGGGCAAGCCTGCGGACGTCGGGAGTGCGAGACGCGGTGGGCCGCGAGGCAGCCCCGGCGTTCCGGCCCGGCACGTGGCTGCGCAAGCAGGACAGGGCCCGCACCGACGGCAAGTTGACCCAGCAGCAGACCGCGCTCCTGGACGCGCTCCACCGGCACGCCGAGACCGTCACCGGCTGACCTAGGCGAGTCAACCCCCGCCGACGTGTGGGAGAGCGCCTGGAACGCGACGGTGGCCTCGGTGCTGAGACAGGCCAGCTCCGCGCCGGCCTCCAGCGCCTCCTTTCACGATCCGATAACGGGTTCGCTAACCGGTGCGCCACCCGGGACTACGAACCGGTGGGCCAACCGGTCCCCACCCCTCCCGCCCACGGCGCCCGGATTCCGACCATCAGTCCAGGTCAGAGGCCATGGTTAGCGGCCATCAAGGCGAAACTCGCCACCCCGACAACCCTCTCCTTCCCCTTCCTGTCCTTGGCTTTGTGGGTGGTGGTTGGCTGGTTGGGTGGGGCGGTGGCGTTGAGGGCTCGCTGCGCCTGCGGCGGGCTTCTCTCGCGTCCGGCTGGTGCCGGCCGCGCGATCGGGTGGAGGAGCGCGGCGCTTGGAGGACGAGCGCGCCGCCGACCGGTACGCCGACGCCGGAGACGAGACCGCCCACGCCACCGCAGCCACCGTCCGCGCCAAGTGGCAGCGCGTACGCGACCACACCGCCGAAAACCGGTGTCGGGCGCTACGACCCCGACCACGACACCGTCCTCCAGCACGCGCTGCGCCGTGAGCGCCACCGCCAGGACGTCGCCGACCGCGCCCGCCAGATCACCGACGTCGCCCACCGCCGCCTCGCCGGCACCGCCGCCCAGCCCCTCTACACCGCCCTCGACCGCGTCGGCCTCCACCCGCTGACCGACGACGACCACCGGCCCGTCCGCGACCTCACCCGCCACGTCGACCCCGCCACGCTGCGCCAGGCCATGAGCTGGCTGGAGCGCACCCGCACCGCAGCCTTCGCGCTGCGAGGCGCCGAGCCGACCCGGCCCGCCCGGCACATCAAGACCGGCGGCGTCGTCTCCGCCGACGAGTAGTCCGCCGGTGCCGACCGGCGGGCCGCCCCCTATTTCTTGAGTTCGCCCTGGGTGGGGCGAGGAAGGACCTGATGCCCCATGAGCCGGGAGATCGACGAGGGCCTGGAGCGCGCCGAACGCACCCGCCCCATCCCGGTCCACCTGAACACCCGGGTCAAGTTCCTGTGGGAGAAGGTCGCCAAGAACGACACCAAGCGCCTCGCCCAGGCCGCCGGCGTCTCGGTGCGCACCGCTCAGCGCTGGGCCCACGCCTTGACCGCCCTCGCCGAAGGTGAGCCGGCTGGCGACATCCCCATGACGAAGGCCAACGTGGCGAAGGTCGAGCGGGCGGTACGGGCGGCCTGGCAGCCGCGGGTGAAGAAGCGGGTTCGCCGCGACGCCGAGCAACGTGGCTTCATGCTCCACATCCAGGCGACCTTCGGCTACAGCGCGGCCGGCGGCTCCACCGACGACCCCCGCCCCCGGATGATCACCCAGAAGATGCCCGGCTCGGTCGCCCAGCGGCTGTACGAGGCCCGCGACGCCGGAGCCACCCAGGTCCAGCAGGAAGCGATCCTCGCCGAGGCCCTACGCGACGAGTACTTCAAGGACGGCGGCCGCCGCGCCCGCGGCCTCGACGTCGAGCTCAATGACGTCGCCTGGATGGACATCGAGCTGTAGAACCACTCCGGGCGGCGCTGAAGTGAGTTCACCCCGGTCTCCGCTTGCGGCCAGCTGGAGGACCTGGCCGGCCCTCAGGCCGTCCGGCCGCCTGCGGGAGGCCCGGCGTCGGCAGCGACCAGCGGCCAGCGCCGCCGTCTGGGGGCAGTGCCCGCAGTCGGCCTGCGCCTGGCCGCAGTAGTTCAGCTGTACCTCCGTGTTCTGAGGCTGGCAGGCCAGCCAAGGTTGACGCGACGTGGCTTGGTTGCGATCTCTGCCGCGAGTCGGCGGGGGGACTGTTGCCCCGCCGCCGACGTCACGTTGGTGAGATTTCAGCGCAGGGCCTTTCGGAACGAGTCCCGAGCGGCACGGTAGGCGCGGCTGTACACCTCCCGGTCTGCCTCCTGCTCCGCAGCTGTGGCGTCGCGGCCAGGGGGGTAGTGCCCGGCTTCCTCATAAACGGCCAGAGCGGTTCGAAAGGCCGCGCTGCGGGCCTCCTCCTTCTTCTCGGAGCCGAGAGTGTCCCAGTTGTAATGCTCGCGTTCGCTGAGCTTGAAAGAGATCTTCCTTGCGACGCGCTCGCGCGGGCTTGTCTGGTTCTTGAAGAGTGGCGGGGTCGACGGCCTGCGAATAGGGCCGCCGCGTCGGCTGGGTAGGGAGACGGGTGCTCCGATGCCGTCCACGAGCCGGGTAGGACTACTGCCGTACCGGTCACCCGGGGTATGGACCGTTCCTCGGAGCGACCTGGGGTCATCGAAGATGGCACTGCGGGTGCGGAAAGGACCACCAAAGATGCTTCGGTAGCGTCCTCCCCCGCTTCCGGGGATACGAGGGGGTCGAGGCATTTCAGTTCTCCTTTACCAGCTGGAGCCGTCGTAGTCGCCGTCGGCGTCGTAGTGGTCCGCGTGCGTGCCGCTGTCCCACGACTTGCCGAGGTACTCTCCGGTCGGCCCGCGCACCTCGGTTTCCTGGTCGCTCACTTCCCAGCCGGTGCTGACGAGGCCGCCGCCGACCTCGTTGGTTTCGATGCGTCCTTCGAGGAGCCAGGAGGTGCTTACCTGTCGCCCGAGCTCATCGAAGTTCTCGATCCGGTCTCCCTTGTGCTGGGAGCTTCCTGCGAAGTTTCCGTCTGCGTCGTAGTGATTGTGGGTGGTCATGGCGATCACTCCTTGGGCGTGTAGTTGATTGCTGGAATATCAACGACATCCTGTGGCTGATGACCTCCCTTCTGTGTCGGTACTTGAAATGGAAGCAGACGTGCCGGTGATTCTGGTAAGTGAATTATGGAGCATTTCGGGTCCTGCGTTGGACGTCCCGTCCACGTTAACTGTCGTTTATTTTACGATTGGACCCCTGCTGATTTAGTGGCGGATTTCAATATCTGTGAAGATTTAGAATGCGCTACCCGCGTTGCAGGGTTTGAAATCGTTGTGAAAGCCGAGTTTTGGTGATATTCGCGTCGATCGGAGGCGCCCTGTGGATCAACGGTTCTTGTGGTTATCGCAGCCGCCACGCGAGCGACCGTGCACGGCCTGTCGAAGAGCCGGGTTTGGCTGCGGGGCTGTGGCGGGTTGGTTACGTTGGGGGGCGACTCAGCGAGAAGGGGAGGTGGGCGGGGTGGAGTTCCCGACGCGGAAGGCTCTGGCGGGGCTCGGTGCGGCGGAATACGAGGCGCTGGCGTCGCTGTGGGAGGCGGTGAGCACGCTGCACGTCGAGCTCAGTACGGCGCTGGCGGCCGAAGACCGGGCCCGGAGGCTGGAGGACAATGCCGAGCGCCGCACCGAGGAGGCACGGTTCGCGTTCGAGGTCGAGGCGTTCAGCGGACTGGGCCGGGTGGCATTCCAGTGCGCAGACGAGCTGGAAACGCTCGTGTGGCGGTACGCCAGCGCAGCCGCGGTGCTCGGGATCAGCGTGCTTGAGCGGCTGGCGGCCAGCGGCCCGCCGCTGCCCGAGGAGGTGGTCGAGCGGTTGTGCGCCGAGCCGACCCTGGCCGAGTTCGAGCGCGCGGCCGCCGTTCCGGTCGACGGGCTCCTCAACCGGAAGGGGGAGGACCTGGAGCGTCACCGTGAGGAGCGACGCAAGATGCTCTACCTCGTGGAGACCGCCTACGAGTGTCTCGGCGATTCCGACGACCCCATGGACCGGTCCACGGCGGCCGGCGCCCGGATCTCGGTGGACCACCCCAAGGGGATGGACCGGCCGTGGGTCGGCCTGCTCGATTCCCTGGTGGGCCTCGCCCTGCAGAATCCGAACGAGATCAGCCACGTGCTGAAGAGCTGATTCTGCATCACCAGGCAGTCCAGAGCGCGGGTCAACGATGCCGCCGCCGGATCGGCGCCACCGCGGAGGATGGGCGGGCCCGGCGGCGGGCGGCCGTGAGGCCGCCCAGGCGCAGCAGGAGACGATCCTCGCCGAGGCCTCGCGCGACGAGTACGTCAAGGACGGCGGCCTCCGCCTCCTGCGGCCTCGACGTCGAGCTCAACGACGTTGCCTGGATGGACGTTGAGCTGTAGCTTTCGCGGCCGGACGCCGCTTGCGTCCGGCCGGCCCCGCGCCCAGGAGGTGGAGTTCGGCTCCCTGTACCTGGTCGATGGTCAGCGCTTGTACGCGCCTGCAGTCGGTGACCGCGCCAGCGTCCAGCACTGGGCCGTCGTCGTCGGCCGCAGCACGGCGCCGTGGGCCGGGTGCGGTCGGGCGAACCGTCTGGACGAAGACGGGTCCTGTTCGCCGACGAGGTCGGTACCGCACGGCGGTGCGCCGCACTCGGCTGCACCGGCCGACCGTGGAACCTGGGTTGCAGGGCCCGACCGACACGCCGCTGACCGCCCGTGGCGACTCCGTGTCGCCGGAAAAGCCATTCCCGGCCGCTCGAAAAGGGCGACCGGGGATTTTCTTGAACCAGTTCACCGAATTCTCGGAACGCAGCGGAGGAAATTTAGGAACGAGCAGCACAGCTCCGCCCCCGATGGTGAGCGGTTGTTCCAGCTCCCGTGCGTCGCTCCGGCGCCCTGGTGGTTCCGGCCGACAACGGCGACCAGGACCAGGAAGGCCGGGACGGCGGGGTTGTCACCGTGCTGCTGATCGGCCCGCACCGCTGACACTGCGGCCGAGAGGAGCCGCTTCGGCAGCGGCGGGCCGCCAGCTACTGCTGCTGGCGGGGTACGGCGATCCGGTCGATCAGGTCCTGCCGCACGACGACGCTGCGGCTGATGCTGTCGGCCCAGGTCTGGCGCCGTACGTGGGGCGGACGAAGCCGGCGAACGCCGGCAGGGCGTCCAGAAGGTGCAGGATGCCGCGGACGACGGCCCGCGCGGCACGGCGGCCCCACCACAGCATCACCGGGCCGCCGAGCAGAGCAGCCGCGCCACCCCGGCGCTGCTGGCCTCCCACCGGCCGGGCCCCGCGGAACACCCCCTGCTCCCCTGGGACCCGGCCGGGCTGCGCCCCGTTCCGGACGCTCGGACGGGAGGCGCGGGTCTACGGGGCGGTGTGTCTGCGGAGTCGGGAGCGTGCGGCGTGCTGCATCTCGGCCTCGGCCAGGTGCCGACGGCCGGCGGCGAGGTCTTGGCGGACCTGTTGCTCAACTGCGGTGAACGTCCGGTAGTAGGTCTCGTTGTACGCCTCGATCAGCTGGTAGGTCCACATACCCGGGACGACGTCCCGGCCCAGGAGCTCCCGCTCGACCAGGCCGGCCTGCTCCTCGTGCCCGGCCTGGCGCAGCATCCGCACCGCCTCGGCGAGCATCCGGTCGGCGCCGCCGGTCATGTGGTGCACCGCGTACAGGTGGCCGCGGGCCCGCTCGGTGTACTCCAGCGCCTTCGTCAGCATCCCCGGCGCCTCGATGGTCGCGTCGTCCACCCCGGGCGGCCGGCGGTGCGCCTCGTCAGGCTCTTCGGTCCCGACGTCCTCTGCCACGGCTGCCTCCCGACGCGCTCGCCCGACGCCTTCACCGTCGTCCGGCCCGGGAGCAGGCGCATGCGGAGCCATCGAATGCTGGGACTGCTATGACAAGCGCAGATTCAGTACCGGAGAAAGGCTCCGCAGCCCCGAACTGGCGCCGGGAAAGGCGCCTCTTCTGGGGCTGAAATCCCGGCCGTTTCTGTTTTATCCTCCAGCGGCGTTCATGGCTTCGGCCACCGTCTCGTCTCCGGTTTCGCACGGTGCCCCCGGTAGCCGTGTGACTGTGGCCGCGGTACAGGCTGTCATGAGATCAGGGACATGAGGTCGTGACTGTGTTGCTCCAGAAGCGGTCAGTGATGTCGTGCGGATCGCGACGGCCATCGTTGGCCGAGAAGCTGATGTTGAGACCGGAAAGACACGGAATGGGAAGGTCAACAGCTATCGACCTTTGAGCGGACGCTGTGGTGGGCCAGTAGAAATTGAAGATCGCGCCGTCGGCGATGCGCGCTCCCCGGATCGTTACCGGCTCACCGGCAATAAAGTCAGACCCCGTTATGTGGAAGACACTGCTCTCTCCGGAACCGCTCTTCGACACATCCAGGTGAGGTCGGACCGTGGCTGGTGGCGGTAGGGGTAGCGGGGCCGGTGGCGGCCCTGGGGGCGGTGGTGGTGCTGGCGGCGGGCTCGTGGGCTTCGGCTGCCAGATCCACAGAGTGCCATCCTCCTTGACTGCCCAGGGTGCCTCAAATCGAGCAGCCGAGATCCGGGTGAACCCGTCGCCGACAACTTTCAGAAATCCGATTCCGTCGGTCGTGGTCCATACCGTTCCATCCCGCTCAACCGGCCAGACCGTCCCTTCAACACTGACAGAGATATCAACCCATGACTTTTCATCGCCGCCTTGGGTAGGCCGCCAAACTCCGTCGGAGGTCTGATGAAAAAGGTTCTTTGTTGGATGAAGGCTAAGTCCCCACAAGTCAGCTGAATTTCGGCCTGCCAGACGCTTGAACGGAACCAAATTGGTCGTCTCTTGGAACGTTTGGCCGTCAGCCGTCCGCCACATTGCCCCGTCGTCGCGCACGATCCATACGGCCGACTTATGAACCGTGACGTCCACCAACGGTTCAATTCCATTCGGGACCGGTAGTCTGCTCCACTTCCCGTCCGTTCCACGTCGCCAGAGGGCCCTCTGGTCCGTTACGACCCACAGTCCGTCGTCGAGCGCTACGGCTAATCCGGTGACACTGCCGGGGCCAGGCTCTTGGCCTGCAAATCGAGGAGGGAAAGACCCGCCGCCGTAACGCCAAAGCGTCCCGTCCTTACCCGCCAGCCAGACGTCAGGGACGGACGCGTCCTCCCGGGTTGCCAAATCAAGAAGCTGCGGGAATGAGACCGTTGATGACCCACTGCTGCTCGTGACGTCGACCACGTATCTCGGCATCCATATTCTTTCCACGAAACTTTCCCATCAAGCGCTTTAAACTTGTGACAGATTGCTATATGGCGGATCTGTCGGACGAATGGCCAACGGGGATCCACGCCGACCCCACCGGACAGGGAGACCCCGCGATTAGCGGCAACGACGCCAACAGGGTGGGAAGCGGCCGCTCTCATCGCGAATGTGCGCACGACGTGTTCCCTCCGACCGTACGCCGGACGACGGCTCCGCACATCCGGCCGCCGCGCTACGCACTTCCGCACCCCGCCCCAGGCACTCACCACGCTGCGCCGCCTCGTGCCCGTCTTCACCAAGCGCCTCCTCGACCAGGCCACCGCCGCCCGCCGCGAGGCCCTTGGCCCCGGCAGCCCTGGCCGTCCGGGAGGCCCGCGAGGCCGCCGAACGGATCCCGGTCACGCTGACCGACCCCGACCGGCCCGCTTTCGTGACGACCCGCCACGAAACTCCGGCTGACCTGCCGGCCACCATCCCCTTGCCCGCCCGCACCCAGCGCCCGGTGCCCGTACCGCCGATCCCCCGCGACCGCTTCGGCCCAGCCACCACCACCATCGACCTCACCGACGACCTCGGACCCGGCTGGACCCTCGCCGGCTGGCCCGGACACCCGGACGTCTACTACGTCTGCATCCACAAGCTCGCCGCGGGCTGGATCGAACGCGGCATCGCCGGCCAACCGCACTGGGCCGCCATCTACGGCGGCACCTACCTCACCGACCCCCGCTTCCAGCAGCCTCTGCTCCACAACGTCCCGGAGCCAGCCGCCCGCGAGGTGCAGGCCTACTTCCACCGCCGCCAGCGCGAAGTCAGTGCCCAATCACAGGGCGACGCCGCCGCGACCCCCTGAGCAAGCCGCCGGCACCCGTGCGAGGCCGCAGAAGCCGCGCAGCAGCCCTCCCGCCGGGGGACAGTCCCGAGGTCGATCCCGGCGCCGACGGGCCGTCAAGGCACCCCTGTGCCGTTCCTCGGCCACTCCGAAAGGTGCCACGTCCGCGACGCGCCAGGTTCCACGTAGGCAGCACCGCAGGTTCTCCCGCAGATGCCACCGCAGGTGCTCGCGCAGGTACCACCGCAGGTACCCCGCCCCTTCCCACGCCGATCCGACGTTTCAGCAGTTCAGAGCCGGTTTTCGGGGTGCCGGAAATTCAGAAAACCCCCTCTGTCTGTCCCTCTCCCTGGTTGCTGGTGGTGTGGTGGGTGCGGTTTGGGTGACGGTCCGGACGGCAGGGCTTCGGCCCTGCCGGGGGCTGTCGGTTGTGGTGCGTCCGGCGGTGCCGGCCGCGTCGTCCAGGGCCGCCGCCCGCCACCGGGCCGGACCGGACTCGTTGAACGCCCCGTAAGCAACCCGTCGTCCGCCCGGCGCGCCCTCGGCCCCGGCGCCGCCCGAGCCCTCGGCCCCCAGCACCCCCAACGCCTCCAGGGCCGCCAGCAGCCGCCCTGGACGGGCCCGGCCGCCGTCCCGGACCCACCGGCCCGCCCGGACGCCCCGCAGCCCGCCCCAGCGGCCCGCCGAGCAAGCCGTCGACACCATCGCCGCGCTGCGCCACGTCCGCACCCCTGCCGCCGCTCCGGAGTCCGCGCGCCACCTCGCCCAGGCCCTCGTGGATTAGCCCGTCACGGATCAATTGATCCACTGGTCGAAGGCAAAGGTCATGGCAGTACGCACCAGTTGCTGCTGGATCTCTTCCGACAACCCGCCGTTGCCCCCAGACACCGTCGGGACGGGTTGGATGTACCAGCACGGGTCTCCGCCGGGAAGCGCGGCGAAGCCGTCAAAACGGAGATCACCGGCGATCCATACGATGCCCCGGCCATCCGTCATCCCCCGCCAGACCTGATCCGGTACCTCACCCCGGAAAGCCGCCGCCACAGCGCCATCCGGGGCGAGCAGCAGGAGCCGCTTGCCCGTCTCACCCGGGGCCTGTTCCATGCGGCACGGCCACACCTGCCAGGGATGGGCTCCCAATATCTCCCGCCAGGGCTGTGGTTTCCTGAGACCGGCCTGGGTCCCCAGCCACGCGATTCCGTATGCAAGGAGGCCGACCGCAAGACCCGCCGGGAACATTCCTGCAGGTGGGTTGTCTATCAGCCATCCCAGCGCACCGCATATGCCGACAAACCAGCCCGTCCGCCCTGGGGACTTGCGGAGTGCCGCCACCCGCTGCTCGGCGGCTTGGTACAGGCGCTGCTGCACCTCGGGAGTCATGTCGGCCGCCGACCGTGGTGACACCCGGTATCCATACTCCCTCGCCAGCATCTACGCCCCCCACATAGCCCGCCCTGCAGAACCGCTATGAAACCGTCCCCCACCCGGCCGACACAACACCGCGTCCCGCCGCGCATCGGGCGACCAGACGGGCGCCAGCCGTGACAACCGCCGGGAGTACTACCGGACCAGCGCCGCCCACTCCCGGGACGACCGCTCGAAGGCCGGTCAGACTCCCCCCCCACATCCCCTGTCCTGGGTTGTCCCGGGCCCTCGGCATGCTTCCGATACCGCTTCCGGTCATCCCCCACCTTGACGGTGCATCATCGCAGGTCAGACCTTTTGTTCAGGCCGCCCGGAAACGCCGACTACCCTCTGTCGCCTAGCGCGGCTCCATCGGGGTCTCGCTCTGGGCCACTCCGACCCTTCGCCCAACCCCCGTGCCCCGGCCCCCAGGGGCGGTGCCTGGGGCTCGCGCCGCGGCCGGGCAGTCAGGCGTTTCGGTTGCTGCGGGGCGGCCGGGCCGGCGGGCTGGGCGGTGGCCGGGCGGCCGGCCTGGAGTGCCGGTGCTGCGGGCGGGCCGGGGCGGGCGTGATCGACTTGTCGGCGCCGTGCGGTATGCAGAGCAGTCAGCAGTCAGCAGTCAGCAGCCGCACCGCAGACAGAGGGAACGCCGTGAGCAGCCGCCAGCCCGACCCGGACACACCCGACCACCCCGACGGCCCGGCCGCCGTCCCCGCCCCGCGCAAAACGCGTCCGCAAGGCCTCCAAGACCAACCCGGACGGCTCCAACAACAAGGTCCGCGCCGACGTCCAGCGCGCCATCGCCGTCCTGAAGATCCTCACCGGCCACCAGCTCTGGCGACTGCTGCGCCCGAACGCCCTGGAGAACAAGTTCGCCCGCGCCACGCTGAACGACCTGGAGAAGAAGCGACTTACCGTCAAGCACCGCACCGGCGAGGACGGTCGGGACATCTGGGGGATGACCACTGCCGGCCGCGACGCGGCGAACGCGCTGTTCCCTAACGGCCGGGACATGGGCGGCATCGCCCGCAAGGCCGGCGCCAGCTCCGCCGCCACCCCCTGCCCAACCCCCACTCCCGCGGCACCATCGGCTACCTGGAGTGGAAGAAGACCGAGCCGCACTGGCGCCGCACCTACCCCGCCACCGGCCGCCCCGGCTACCCACCCGTGGCCATCGTCCTCGGCCACCTCGGCGAGCGCGCCATGCGCCAGCGCGTAGTCGCCCTCACCGAGATGACCCGCCGCCACTGGCAAGGCCGCCACCTCGGCGACGGCTACTACGACCGCAGCGAAGCCATCCCGATCCTGTTCACCAACCTGGAGATGCTGATCGAACGCGGCCCCCTCGCAGCCGTCTGGCGCCGTGCCGGCTGCGACGGCCCCATCCAGCCCCTCCACGCCGCCCTCGACGGACCCGAGGCGCACGCCCAGCACCAGAACGCCCGGCGCGTCCAGCAGCAGGCCGACCAGGCCGACGCCGAACGCCGCCGCAAGGAACGCGAACTCCTTGCCACCGCCTGCCCCCACTGCCACCGCACCGCTGACAAGTACAAGAACCCCCGCTACGCCTCCGACGGCGAGAAGCTCTGCCGCTTCTGCCAGCAGAAGGCCGACCAGGCCGCGCAGACCGAAGCGGCCCAGCAGATCACCGCAGCCGCCCAGGCCCACAGCGAGCGCGTCCAGATCGCCGAGAACGCCTCCTTCCTCCGCACAGTTTTTGGCCCGAGAAAGCCGAAAGAAACCAAGGGTGAGAAAACCTGAGAAACATCTTGAAATGAAACAGGTCTGAACATGCGAGCGATGGGGACTGGTCACTTGAATTAAGTGGCTTGAAGAATTAGAGAACCCCCTCCTTCTTGCAGTATTCCCACCAGCCATCCAGCTCTTCCTGGCCCCCCTTCTCGGCGTATGCTTCGATCAGCCTCTGCAGCGTGAGATCTTCTGTAGCCTCCGCAGCCTTCAAGAGCTGCTGGTAGAGGATCTGATGCCGTTCTGCTGGCGCCAATTTGCTCTTATTGGCATCGTTTACGGCGTCTAGAGCCTGATGGCATGCAATGTCGGCTGGATTGACAGCATTTCGGAGATCGTTCCAGCTGGAAATGCCAAAGAATCCCAGAACTCCGATTACTGACGCCGCGATGCCGAGCCAGATCGTCACCTTCTTCTCGAAGCTGCCTTCGTTGTTGCTCTCGTCGCTCACGACTCATCCCCCCACGAGCTCGCGGAAGGGCATCGTACGGTGTAGAGCCCCTACTTTGCAGGGGCTCCGGCTGGGGGGATACCCCGCCTCAGGAAGAGGCGCCAGGTCTGTCAAGTAGCCAAGGCCGCGAGCCAGCGGGCATGTCCGCCCATCAAGTGAGCTTGCTGGGTTCCGGGGCAGGGACGACCACCCGCAGCCCGGCCGGCGCAACCCTGCCCCGACACAACGCCAGGCCGTGCACGAGAGCCCCTCTTGGACCTGATCCACCAGCGCCGCAACACTCGCAAGCAACAGCAAGAAGACGACCTCCAGGCCGAGCAGCAGGCCCGCGAGGAAGCGGCCGCCGTCGAGCAGCGCGAGCAGCTGCTCGCTGCCCGCGCCCACAACGACGCCATGCACCCCTGCTACACCTGCCGCGGGCCCGCTCGGCGGCGCTCACGACTCCCGCCGCGAGCCGGCCGAACCGGACCGCCTGGAATGCCCGGCCTGCCACACAGAGCGCCGCCGAGCCAAGCGCCGGGCGATCCTGCTCGACCTGCCCACCGCACGCGTCCTCAAGCGCGCGGCCAAGCACGGCCCGCCCACGGACGACGACCCTTGGTGGGCCGTCCGGCTCCTCCACGCCGAGCGGTGGCCCAAGTGGAGGAGAGACAACGGGGAGGGCCCAGAGCTCTGACCCGACGCACGGGAGGTCTCCTACCGAGGTCAGTGCCAGCTAGTCACAGTGAAATCAACGGCAGGGATACTGCCGTTTACCTTGGTCATGCTGTTGATCTTTGCCAACGCCACCCGGTTCTGGTCTGTGATGAAACACAGCGCAGCGCCGGGTTCGATTCCAAGATCTGCTAGTGCTCTCCCACTGTCCCAGCTAATGCTTTCAAGGCCACCGCCGTTCGCGGCTGACCGGCACGCCTCCAGCGTGGCTGGAGAGCCCTTTCGAAGGACACCCCCGACCCGTCCGCTGGCCGTTGTCATATGTCCAGTGAAACAGCCCTCGTAGATGACATCGAAGGCCTTTTCCTCAGCACTGTTTAGAGTCTGCGAATCCGTATCAATACGCTGTACCAGCCGATCAGAGTCAAAATCGATGCGGAGGCTCAAATACACCCCGCACGGTGGCGGGGCCAGCTTCATCGGCCGAGCTGGTTCCTCCGTGGGCTGAGGCCGAGGAGGCGACTGAACCCCAGCGGGTGACGCAGCGGCCGGCGGCGGGGGCGAACTTGCGTGCTCCGGAGACGAGGACGCAGCGGAAGACGGCTTGTCAGGCGCTCCAGCCACGCTTGGGGAGCCACCAGTCGTGGCTGGCGGCGGGGCCTGCGCAGTGGAGGATGGCTTGTGCTCAGACCACGCGTTGAGGATGGCTGGCAGGCCCTTGATGGCAGCAGCCGTGATCACCACGAACCCAATCACGCCAGCGAGCTTCAGCGCCCACGTACGCGTCTCCGGCTGGTTTGGAACGTCAGCTTGGAACCCCCCCCTGGGGCGATGCCCCGACCCGGATACGCCCGCCATCAGCCGCTTGAGAGGAGCTGGATTCCGGCCGTGGTGCCGGGCCGGTTGCTCGCGTACCGCTTCGCCGCTGGGCTCCAGGTCGCTGACCCCGGCTGCCAGACCTCCTAGCGCCGTTGCTGCCCTGGCCCTTTGCACCGCCGGTGCCAGGTCCATCAGGTGAAGCTCCGGAAGATCCAGTCATGCGCTCTCCTCGCTAGCTGTCGTCGGGAGAGTCCATTCTGACACCCCATCAGGTGATCCAGATCACAGTCCGATTGCGTGCAGGTCATAGAACGCCGACGAGCCACCTCGCGAAACCGGCGCAGATCAGCCCGAATCTTCAGTAATCTCCAGTGTCTCTACCTGGCCGTGGCGAAGCGTGATCTCCGCGTGCTCCTGATCTTCTGCCAGGAAGTCTCCATGCTCACAGAAAAGTTCTCCCCTTGAAATGCCCCAGGCCGGACCCTGGATCTGACAGGAATTGCTGAGACTGTGTTTGAGATCTGCCGTGTCCTGGGGCTGCAGCGGTCGTTGAGGCCTGTGTGAGCGGTGGTGGGGGTGGGTATCCGTCTGACCTGACGGATGAGCAGTGGGTGCTGGTGGAGCCGTTGCTGCCGCCGGCGCGGGTGGGTCCGAAGGGTGGCCGGCGGGAGAAGCATCCGCGGCGGCGGATCGTTGATGCGATCTTCTACGTGGTGCGGACGGGGTGTGCCTGGCGGCAGTTGCCGAAGGACTTCGCGCTTTGGCCGACGGTGTACTGGTACTTCACCTGGTGGCACGACGACGGCACCGTCGAGCGCATCCACGACGCCGTGCGCGGCAAGGTCCGTGAAGCCGACGGCCCCGACGCGGAGCCGAGCGCCGGGCTGATCGACTCGCAGTCCGTCCGCACCGCCGACACCGTCCCCACCACGACCAGGGGTTTCGACGCTGGCAAGAAGGTCAAGGGCCGCAAGAGGTTCATCGTCACCGACACCCTCGGCCTGCTCCTGGCCGTCCACGTCGTCGCGGCGAGCATCCAGGACCGTGACGGCGCGAAACGGCCCCTGCTGTGGACCAGGCTCGATCACCCCGGCGTCGAGAAGGTCTGGGCCGACCAGGGCTTCGCCGGCCGCCTGGTCGAGTGGACCGCGCAGATCCTCGGCCGCGACCTGGAGATCGCCCGGAAGAGCCCTGACCAGCGCGGCTTCCAGGTCCAGCCCAAGCGGTGGGCGGTCGAGCGCACCTTCTCGTGGCTCACCGCCCACCGGCGCCTCGCCCGCGACTACGAGACCAAACCGGCCCACTCCGAAAGCATGATCCGCTGGGCGATGATCGGCATCATGGTCCGCCGACTCACCCGACGTCTCCCGGCAACCCGCCGAGGTCCGCAGCCGCTCTCACGCGTTACTGGCTGACGGCGCCCTCCATTTCTCAGGTGTCGTACGAGCCGTCCCACGGTGCGTTGAAGCCGAGCCGGTTCGGGTAGAACTCGGCCCAGTCGTCCCGCTCCTCCCCCTCTGGATACTCCCCGTGGCACTCACGGACCAGGCCGAATAGCGTGCCGTCTACCTCCACGCAGAACGGGGCAATCGCGATGTTGGCGAACCGCCGGCCGGGCAGCGAGTCCAGCCACTCGGCCATGAGTCCCTGCGCGGCTTCCACCATCGGTTCCCTCGCCGGCCCGTCGGCGACCGTTCCCGCCGACCTGATACGGGAGCCCAGGTGTTGACCGGCAGCGTCGAACTCGTGCAGCACGGAGTACCACCGCCGCAGAACCCGGCCATCGCCGTCCCGGCCTGCGAAGACACCGCTGACGTGGGCGAAGAACTGGCCGCCGTCCCACTGCCCGATGGTGGACGTTCGGTAGTCCGGCTCATGCCGAATGAGAACCAGATCAGGCACAGTCATGGCCGCACCCTACGCGCCGACCACGACAGAACGGATGCACGCCCAACCCGGCTCATCGCAGATCTCAAACGCAGTCTCACTGGGCGTTTCACCCATGAAAGCGCTGGTTGATGCGGGTTTTCGAGCCGTCCGGTCGGAGCCCTTGGCGCGACTCCCGAGGCAGAAGTGACCGGCGTGGCACCTGCCCACGAAAGCCCGCCGAAGATGCGCACTCCGTCCTGTCTCATTCCAAAAGGCCGGCCTCGATGGCATCTGTCCGCGCAGATGCGCGGACCATGGCCAAGACGACGATCCCGCAGTATGCCGTCATCATGACGGTTCGTCGACCGTATCCGAGCGACCTGTCCGACGCCCGCTGGGCCTGATCGAGCCGACCCTGACCGCCTGGCGCCAGGCACGCACCGCACGAGCCCTTGCCTTCGGCCGGCCGCCCGAACACGACCTGCGCGACCTCCTCGACGCGATCCTCTACGTCGACCGCACCGGCATCCCCTGGCGCTACCTCCCGCACGACTACCCACCCTGGGAAACCGTCTACGCCTACTTCGCCAAATGGCAGCGCGACGGCGTGTTCGCACAGCTCAACGGCCTTCTACGACGCCTGGTCCGCGCCACAGAAGGCCGCGATCCGGAGCCCACGGCCTGCATCGTCGACTCGCAGAGCGTGAAGACCTCCACGAACGTCCCCGCCTCGACCCAGGGCCCCGATGTCGGGAAGCGGATCGTGGGCAGGAAACGCAACATCGTCACCGACACGATCGGCCTCCTGCTCGTCGTGCTGGTCACCGCCGCAAGCGTCCAGGACAACGCCGCCGGCCGTCAGCTCCTGACCCGGGTGACGGCCGAGCACCCCACCGTACGCAAGGCCTGGGCCGACATGGGCTACAAGAATGCCGTCGTCGAACACGGCGCCACCCTGGGCATCGACGTCGAGATCGTCCGCCGCGACCCCGCGATCAGGGGATTCGTCGTCCAGCCCCGTCGCTGGGTCGTCGAGCGGACCTTCGGCTGGTTGATGAACCACCGACGACTGGCCCGCGACTACGAGGCCCTACCCGCCCGCTCCGAAGCCATGGTCCACGTCGCGATGATCGGCCTCATGACCCGCCGACTCACCGGAGAATCCACCCCGACCTGGCGCGGAATCTGACCCCCGAAACCAGGGACGAAACGCCCAGTCAGGCGGCAACCTTCGGCTACATTTCTGTTCTGCCACCGGCTTCCTGCGAGTCTCCGGGACCAAGAGTGCAGATAACGCGCGTGTCGCACTGGCCGTACTGGGTGGCCCAGTGCGGGAACTTCGCGCGGCTGTAGCCCTCCATGGAGTGGGGCTCGGCGACCGGCAGGTCGGCCAGTTCGTCACGGGCGACGGAGAGCGGCGGCGGCTCGGGCAGCGCGCGGTGCGCAGCCGCAGCCGCAGCCGCAGCCGGGGCGAGGGCGGCGTGCGCGGGCGAGGCGACGGCTGGCGCGAGGGCGGCGGACAGGGCGAACAGGACGGTCGCGGCGCGGCGCCATGGACGGCGACAAGTGGTCATGTCGTACACGTACCGGCCTGTGCCTCCGGTACCCGTAACCAGCGCCCGTTCGTAGGCGTGCCGCAGGGACGCCTTGACTCGTTTGGCCGTGCTTCGGGCGCGCTTGCCGCTTGCGTTCGACAGCGGGCGCTTTGACCGTCGCTGGAAAAACCTGTACCCGCGATCCGCCGGGAGCCCTAGCGTGAAACGCATGACCTCCCCCGCCATCGGCCTGGTCGGCATAGCCCTCGACGGCTTCACCCAGGCCCGCGTCCGCCTCGCCAGGACTCTCGACGAGACCACCAACCTGTACGCCGTCACCGTGCCCGTGATGGAGACCGCCTACTGGGCCCGCACCCTGGACGAGCAGTTGGCCAACGCCGACACCGCGTACGCAGCAGCGCGCCAGCAGCCGACAGGGCAGGTGATCCGCGGCCTGCAGTCGCTGCGCAACCGTACAACCCACGCCCTGCCGTTGACGGTACGTGCCACCGGCGGGCTGACCATGCCCATCACCTTGCCGGTCACCATCCAGCCCGTCTCGATCCTGTGGCTCCCTGGAGACCAGCTACCGCCAGAGGAACCGAAGTACGCCTCGCCGAAGGGCCGTCAGGCGTACAACGATGCCTTCGCGGGAAGGCCGGTGCTGGAACCGCTGGAAGGCGTTGCCCAGTGGTTCGCCGAGGAACGCACCCGTCCGGGATCAGCTCTGCGCTCCGCCTAGTCGTGGTGTCCACTGCAGTGGTCCCGACACTGACCGGGGCCCGTTGCCGATGCCTACCGTCGGATCACCGACACGTGGGACGCAGGCCGGGTTCGGCACGGGCCGGCACCCGCAGCACCGTGCTCCGGCCGCCGCCCGCGCCGTCGGTGGCCCTCCTCGGGCGCCGTCCCTCGTCAGCTCGTCGTTTCACGTGGCTCCAACCGCACCGGTGTGACCTTGGACGTTCTCGGCGACTGAGAGCGTGATCCTCACCAGAGCGCTTTTGCGCATGGTGTCGTCGGTGATTCGGCGGGCCAGTTGTTCGGCTCGGAGAGGGTCGGTCGGGGTGAGGGCCGCGACGATGTCGACCAGCAGCGGATCCTGATCGGAGGCGGGCAGCTGGTCGAGGAGGTGTTCGGCCTTGCGTTCGTATCGGCGGTGGAGACGCCGGCATCCGGCGAGCCAGGCGACGGTGCGCTCGACGGTCCAGCGGTGGCGTCCCAGGCGCTCGGAGGTCTCGATCCCGCGGCGGGCGATGCGCGGGGTGATGCCGCGGGACCGGAGCCATCGTCGGTACAGCGGAGTGCCGACACCTCGCTTTGCGGGCTCTGCGACCAGCGCCTCAAATGCCCTCGGCCGGCACGACTTCTCTTCGAAGCACCGAGTGCTCCTGCTCACGCGTTATACGCCCACGGGCAGCAGCGTAAGGAGTCAACGGAGCGACGATATCTCCCGCGCGGTGCCGGGTCGATTCCGGGCATTGAGGTTGCCCCAACCCGGACACCGGCGAGGGCGTCGATCAGTGAAAGGCTACTTCCTGCTGAAGAGCGGATCCGTCTCTTCGTGGAGCACGCCCCCGACCACCGGCATCCTGGTCCTGGGATCCCCTGGCGGCAACGTCGCGACGACCTGAGGCATTGAGATCCTTGGCACCGTGTTGCCTGGTTGTGCCATAAGGAACTCAAGCGAGGTCCCGTAGGCCACGCCGGCCACGCGCGCAAAGACAGCACACGTCGCGCACATAGGGCATGGCTCGGCCGTCGTCACCAAGACGGTCGTGGAGGCGGCAGTAAAGCTGCCTTTGTTGATGCTGTACCCCCGGAGCGCATTGAGCTCCGCATGTGCCGACGGGTCGGCGCCGCCGGTATTCGCCGCCCTCCAGACGATCTCACCATTGCCCACGTCGACAAGTACGGCGCCGTAGCCGAATGAATGAGCCGCCCCCTTCGCAACGTCGATCGCTGCGCGCATTGCTGTGTCGAGGTTCCTGCGCACGGGCTCCGGCAATGCGTCGGGCGGCGAGGTGGGGAACTCGGGCTGGAGCGGCAGCTTCGTGGGCGGTGTGCACTGCTGGATGGGTGAGGCCTGCGCGTCTGCGCGCGCCTCACCCGAGAGCGACAGCGCCCCAACGGCACTAATGAAGAGCGCGCCTTGACGCAGCGCCTGGCGGCGATCGACCGAGTGTGGCAGCGACGTCGTCATCGGACATCTGACCCAAATAGACCAAAAGACTGCGGTGTGGGTGCTCCCGAACATGCCGCAAGTCCCATTGCATCCGACTTCGCGCAGCGCTTGCCGCCCTCGACGACGAGATCACGGTATTCCATGATCATCCCCTCTCGATTCTCGACTATGACTGATGCCTGAAGTAAAGCCTTTAAGCCTTTCTGCATCCCCATCGCTCGGACGCCCGGAGAACGGGAAGACGTTGCAGGGGTCAGGCACGGCCCCGATGCCCGCCATGCTGGGGTGCGGGGCGCAAGTCCGGACTCGATCCTGAGGCACTCATCTGTGGCTGGCTGTCGTGCAACGAACGTGCCACGACGAGTGGCACGTAACGGTCAACCAAGTGGTGCGGATAAAGGTTTGTCCAATCCGGGAAGAAGACGCTCTCCGGACCTCGACTTCGATGCAGCGGGCGGCGCGTCGGGCTTCTCGATCGAGCCGGAGGCCCGTCCGGAAGATCCTTCAGTGACACCGCCAGCCCCCGATGTCGGTCAGGGCGCGCCCGGTGCAAGGTCACATAAAGAGCGGATCCGTCTCTTCGTGGAGCACGCCCCCGACCACCGGCATGTTCGGCAGGGGGCCCGTCGCGACGACCTGAGGCATCGAGATCCGGATCGGCATGCGGGTGGGTGGATGTCCGATGAGGAACTCGAGCGAGGTTCCGTACGCCACGCCGGCCACCCGCGAGAAGATGGCACACGTCGCGCACATAGGGCATGGCTCGGCCGTCGTCACCAAAACAGTCTTATGCAGAGCCTCCCCATCGGGGTGCAAGAGGCCGAAGTTCCGGAGCACATTGAGCTCCGCATGATTCGTTCCGGGGCCGTCGCCCCCCTTCGCCTCCGCGACGATCCGACCATCATCCACGTTGACCAGTACGGCGCCGAATCCGCGGAACCGCGGTGCCGGCGACACCACTTTGATCGCTGCGCGCATTGCTGTCTCGAGGTTCCTGCGCACGGGCTCCGGCAATGCGTCGGGCGGCGAGGTGGGGAACTCGGGCTGGAGCGGCAGCTTCGTGGGCGGTGTGCACTGCTGGATGGGTGAGGCCTGCGCGTCTGCACGTGCCTCACCCGAGAGCGACAGCGCCCCAACAGCAGCAATGAAGAAGGCGCCCTGACGCAGCGCCTGGCGGCGATCGACCGAGTGTGGCATCGACGTCGTCATCGGATATCTGACCCATTTAGCCCGAAAGGCTTCGGTGCGGGTGCGGGTACTCCCGGGCATGCTGCAAGCCCCATTGCATCCGACTTCGCGTAGCGCTTGCCGCCTTCGACGACGAGATCACGGTATTCCACGATCATCCCCTCTCGATCCTCCACCCACGCCGGGTCGCGTCCGATTTGGCGGGCCTTGGCCTGCTTAACTCAACGTATCGGTGGTTCAGTAGTGCGACTTAAGTGTCGCGCCCGGGTTCCACTCGTTCGGGTGGGGTCGGCGCGGTCATGAACACACCCGGGCCGTGTATGGCAGTTGTCGTCCTCGATCGGCCTCTGTGACATGCAGAGACTGAGCTGCAGGCGGTGAAGCCTCGACCTCCACGACAGTCAGGCCGCCTGGCTCGCCGGCTGCAACTCCACCGGCCGCACGGCCTCCACGGCCTCGACCGAGTCGGTCACGTCTGTCATTAGGTGCTACTTCCTTGATCGGGAGTTACACCGTTCTTTTTACAGACCCGGCCGCCGACGCCCTCGCCCGCGGCGACGTCGAGGAACTCGCCGCCTGGCGCGACCGCGCACCCGGCATGCCCCACGCCCACCCCACCCCCGACCACTACACCCCGCTGTTCATCACCCTCGGCGCCGGCGGCGACCCCGAACGGCCCGTCACCACCGCCATCGACGGCTACCTCCTCGGCTTCGCCAAACGCTCCTTCCAGACCACCTGACACCCCAGCGACAGAGCGTAAGCGGAGGATCGTGCACATCCTCGATATGACAGGCCGATCCGCGGCCCGGCCTCGGTCATCCAGCCAGCCGGACGCCACAGCTGACAGGACGCAGAAGCCGGTCGTCCAACCGGCGGAAGACGCTGCCGGACGGGACCGTCAGGCGGCTGACATACCGCGCCGACGCCTCCGGGTAGTCCCGGCAAGGGCGAGCCGGAGGTCACGTGGGGCGTACGGCCCCGCATGTAGAGATGACCGAGCACCTCGGCCAGGAGGAGCACAGCCCCGCAGGCCGTGGGTCGAGTAGCCCCCGCAACGGCGACTTGAACCGCAGCCCGCCGCATCCCGTCGCTCCACGCGCGGCATACCGATGCGCCTTGGTGAGCGGCCTGCCGAGGCGGTGCAGCGTGCGGACTACGACGCCGCGACGGCCGCTGTGGCGGCCTGGCAGTCGACCCGTCCGGCACCCGGGAACGCGCCCGAGACTGCCGTGGAGCGCGTGTCCCAGACCGCGGCTGAGGACGTGTCCGGGAGTGTGTCCGGGGCGGTTTTGCGCACCGCCGAGGCTTCGCCGGCCGAGGCGACGCCGGCGCCGGTCCCGGCTTCCTCTGCCGAGGCAACAGCACCGGTCTCGCCGGCTGAGGCTGAGGCGTCACCCGTTTCGTCCGTCGAGGAGAGCGGCGTCTCGGTCCCGGATTCGTCGGCCGAGGCTTCGGCGCCGCCGGTTGTGTCGTGGCGTGAACGGCATCACGGCAGGCTTGGTGACACCGAGTTGCGTCAGGCGTTGCAGCAGACTCTGCTGTCTGCCAGGACCGCTCAGCAGGAGGCCCGGAACGCGGCCGATACAGCCGAGTCGTTGCGGGCAGCAGCGCGCCCTGGTGGGCTGGTCGAGCAGCGCGTGGACGCACTGCATGACCGGGTCCAGGCGATCGCTGCTCTGGACAAGGCTACTGCGGAGGTTCGTGCTCTGGAGTCCGGCCGTGCGACGGCGCTGACCGAGTTCGGGGGCCTGGAGGAGGCACTTGCGGCCACAGGGCGTCTGGGACGTCCGGCCTTGCGCGGAGCGGACCGGGAACAGGCCGAGCAGCGGCACCGCTTCCTCGGCGGGGAACTGGAGACGCTGCAGCAGCGGCTTGACGATGCCGTCACCCGCCGGTCCCGCCATGAGGCGCTCGCCGGAGATCCCGCCGGCCGTGAGCGGGCCTTGTCCCGCTGGGAGGAGCTGGGCGGGACCCGGGAAGCCGTGCTGGCGCATGCCATCGCGGACAACGACCGGCGTATCCGCCAGGCTGGGGCGGCGTCCGAGGGATTCCGGACGACCGGTGCCCGGCTGCGGCCCCGTATCACCGGCCTGCGTGCGGAGCAGGCCGCGCGTGAGGCGATGACGCCAGGAGAACGGCGCAATGAGGCCGCTGAACGTGCCTCGCGCGGCGGCCCGCGTCCGGCCCCGGCGGCGCCGTCCTCGCCGACGCGCCGGTTCCCGGGACAGGAGCCAGGCCAGGAACGCTGACCCGGCCCCAGGGCGCGCTTTTTGAACCGTGCCGTCCGGACTGCCCGGACAGCACCTCGCCCGGTCCCGGCACCACCGCCCTGTGGTGCCGGGGCCAGGCTGGGGTCTGCACTGAGGGCCGTTCGACGGGGTGCCGGCCGGGCCGGTGGAAGTCCTCTTCCGGCCCTTCCCCGGCCTGTGGGGCCCCGTCCTCGCCCCTTCCCCACCCTTATCCGTTCTCGGTCCCCCAGGCCCAGCGGGCCCCAGCCGGGACATCCCTACCAGCCGACCCCAAGGGCCTCCAACTGCCCGAGCTGCTCGGCCGACAGTTTGTCCCGGCGGGCCTTCTGGTTGTTCAGCCAGGTGCCCAGGGACAGCCCCTCATCGGTCTTGTGGGTGCGCGGGACCCGGGCGTGGCCTTCCCGCTCGACGAACGCCGCGAGCGCGGCAATCCCAAGCGCGAACCGGTCCGTGCGGGACACCTTCGGCTTGGCCTCCGCTGCGGCCTTCGCCGCCACCAGCTCGGCATCGGCCTCGATCCCGATCGCCGCCAGCAGGTCCCGCTGCTCCTCCTCCAGCCCCGGCCAGTCGGCCCGCTCTGCCTTCACCCACCGGCCGAGCTGTTCGCCCTCGAACACTGTGTCCACCGGCAGCTGCGCCCAGTCGACCCGGCCGTCGCAGGCCAGCCACCACTGCCGGGCGGTGGCGTAGGCGCGCTGCCAGGTGATCGGCCAGGCCGGGCACCACCAAGGGTCGACCTCCTCCAGCGCGGCCCGCCGCTCCGGCGACAGCGCGCCCTGCTCGCCAGCCGGGATCTGGGCGGCGGCCCGCAGCTCGGAGAGCCAGGTGCCGATGGCGTACCCGCTGACCGAGGCCCGTGCCGGCGCCGCCAAAGAGCCGCCGTGGCCTTTCGCCCAGACCCGCGCCCAGTCCAACCCCGCCTCGAACCGCGCATCCGACACCGACCAGATCATCCCGAGCGCGTCCAGCATCTCCACCCGGTATGACGCCAGTTCACCATTCGCATTCTCAGCCCGCCGGTCCGACAGCCACTTTCCAAGCGGGTAGTTTCCGTTCTCCCCGACCATCGCGGAATAAGGAACGTCAAGCCCGCCGGTCTCCTCGAACCACCGCCGCGCGTGACCAATCCCCTCACGCCACAGCTGCGTCTCCCCGACCAGCACCCGCGAGGCGATGAACAGCGCGAGCACGTTCTCGTCCACCGGCGTCTGGAACCGCACCGGCAGCGTGAACGCCCCCGACCCACCCGCACCCACACCGCTCTCACCAGGACCAACAGCAGCCTCAGCGCTGCGCCCCTTGGTACGCTTGCCGGACTTCTGCGGCACTGCCAGTGCCTCCACCACACGTGCGTCGTGAGACCTAAAAGCGGTCAAAATTCGAACAAGCGGACCATAGGAATCCGACTTCAGGATATCCCCGGGTTCCTCCCCGGGCTTCAGGAATACCGGCACGATCAGCGACGCCGTCTTCCCTTCGCCGGGCTTCATCCGCAGGGCCCGGCCGATGGCCTGGACGATATCCACCATGCTTCCCCGGCCCTGCAGGAGAACAGAATCTGTGTCTGGGATATCGACCCCTTCGCCGAGCACCTTGCATTGAGCGGCGACCCGGTGCCTCAGACCGTCGCTCTCACCGCTGCTCCCGAAATCGGCGATGACCTCTTTCCGGAAGTCCACGTCGTGCTCACCGGAGAGCCACTGGACCCAGAATTCCTCCGGGTACTTCCGGGGGTTATCGATGTGAAGCTTCTCGACGGTCTGGTTCATCGTCTCGGCGAAGTAGCGGGCCTCGATGGTGCGGTTGTGGAAGGTGATGCAGCGCTCCAGGCCGCGCTCGACCATGGTCTTGACGAGTCCGGCCTGGATGGCCGCGATGTGCGCGGCTGGCACGTCGTCCTCGCTGCCGTCCTGGGCCTCGCCGACGCCCGGTCCCCAGGGCACGCCCTGCCGTTCGGCCCCCTGGCGGTCGCCGAGCGGGTCGCGCAGCTCCAGGACCACGATCTCGAACGGCGCGAGCAGCTTGCGGTCGATGGCTTCGGCCAGGCCCAGGGAGTACACGTGCGGCCCGTAGACCCGGACGTCGTCCATGGACACCGCCAGCTCCTCCGGCAATGGCTGATAGGCCTCCTCGCGGCCCTTCACGGGGCGCTTGGGCGGTGCCCAGATCCGCGGCGTCGCCGTCATGTAGAGCCGGCGCTCCGCCGGGATGGCGGTCTGGTGGTGCACCACGGTCCAGGTCTTCTCGACACTGCCGGAGGAGCGATGCGCCTCGTCGCAGACCATCAGCCCGAGCGGGGGCAGCAGCTCGCCCTTGCTCGCGGCCCAGTACTCGTAGGCATCGGCGACGGCCCCGACCGAGGTGTAGGTGGCGAAGACGGTGGTCGGCCGGCGGTGCTTGGCCGCCTGGGACAGCCACATGCCGATCATCAGCGGGCTGGTGGTCGCCATTACGCCGAACGGCAGCTCGGAATCTACGAGGGAGCAGACCGCGTGCATGTCCCCGGAACGGCCGGCGGCCTGCCACGAGCCGATCATCTGCACCAGCAGATCCAGCGTCGGCACGACCACCAGGACCACGCCGCGGGGCACCAGCTTCTGGCCGGCCGCAGCTCCGACGTACGACTTCCCGGACCCGGTGGCCATCTGCACCGTCACCCGCAGGCCGTTCGGGGCCGGGTGTCCCGGACGGGGCGTCAAGCCCCGCACGATGGCCTCCAACGCCTCCTCCTGGTGCCCGCGCAGCGAGATGCCGGCGGCTGCCTGAGCGGCCATCAGGCCGGGCTTCACGACGTCCACGAAAACGTGTCTCCCTCACCCATCCCCGAGCCCACACCAGGGACCACGCGGGAAACGCTGACAGCGCCCTACTGATACATTCAACGAGCCCGGCCAAGGAATCCAGACAACCGGAATACAAGCCCGATAGAAGCGACTTTCCGGCAGGATATCAGTCCACGGCCAAGGAATCCGCCGAATACTCGAAAGAGGCGGATCCGGACCCCACTTTCGGCGGGATCGTACGACACCATAAGACTGATACATCAGAGACCGTTGCTCGTCCCGTCAGGGTAGCGCACCCCGTCCGCTGGGTGGAGCCGAAAGCATGGCCTGGACCACGGTCTAGACCAATCCAGTGGGAGTGAAGCCGACCCGCACGCACCCCCGGCGCCCGCCCTTCCCCCAGTCAGCCCGTCGTAAGTTCAGCCGAAAATCCAGTTCAACCTTGTGAACGAGCATCAGCCCACCCGCACCATGGAGCGAAGCGGAGTGGTGCCGGCCCGAGCGCGAAGCGCCGGGCCCACCCGGGCGAAGCCCGGGTGCGGACACGCGGAGCGGGTCCCGCCCAACGCGAAGCGTTGGGCGCCGGGCGCGAAGCGCCCGGCGAACCGCAGGGCCGAAGGCCCGTAGGGACCCGCTCCGCGGTCCGACCGTTCTCGGCGAGGGCAGCTCGTCAGAGGGCGACTCTCCAGGAGGGCGACTCTCCAGGAGGGCAGCTGCACGCG